>CAZTOS010000076.1:0-8816 GCA_964615185.1 uncultured Thermococci archaeon | reverse complement strand
CTCGTTGGGTGGTTTACTGTATCCCCGCCCCAAGGCTTTCAAAAGAAAAATGTAAAGCATTATCACATCGAGCGGGGGACTCGTGAAGTTGATGAACTGATGAGCAAACATATTGTTGCAATTTCTGAGCTTGCAATTGTGGAAGTAACCTCAGCATTAAACCGAAAATATCTGGGTGGAGAGATTATTCGTTCTAAATTGGAATGGGTCTTAGAGCGTTTCTATGCTGACTTGGAAAACTACGTTGTTGTTAGAATAAACAGTGGCACAATCAGCCTTGCATCATCCCTTGTGCTCAAGCATGGACTTAAAACGTTAGATGCCCTTCAGTTGGCTTCAGCATTGAGCATAAAAGGAGATCTCGGAATTTTTGTAACTTCCGACTCAAAACTGAAAGAAGCCGCGGAAAGGGAAAATTTGAACGTTGTCCTTATTTAAGCAATCTTCAGGACAATTCTCGTTAAATTATCAGCTTTTTCTTCAAGAGTTCTTTCAATTTTATTTCTATGCTCTCCTTCTTTTCCAGACAGATTCTTCTCTCTTCTGCATCAGCAATTATAGCAAAGCAAAGCTGCTCTCTTTAGCAAAATAACCCTGTAAAGCTTTCCGTTGATACCTCTTGGCATTGAGATTTTGTTTAAATGATGCATTCTTTTTCTCTCAAGGGCGACAAAGTTAAGTTCCCTCAAAACCTGCACGAAGTCCTCCCACCGTATGTTGAGCCATTTTGAATACTCATCAAAGAGCTCTTTCTCCACAACCAAATATTTCTTGCCGTCTATCAGATATCTCCTCTTATGCTTCGGCAGTTCTTTCCTTAAGCGCCACCTTGCATGTAATGGTGACTGCATTGTAAGAACTGCTTCCTCCATGTTTTTGCCTTCTACGAGCATCTCAAGGAGAATTTTGAGTATATGGTTTATCCTGTCTGGAACCCCAATAATGTCTCCCCTAAGAACGATTTTCCTCCTTCTAACCTTGATTCCTTCACTTTCAAGGGCTTCTCCAATCTTTGCAGTGGTTCCCTTCTTAGTTCCACCGGTATCAACAATTCCCCCGATGATGAAGGCTCTAACATCAAAGTCCTTCTCGCTTAAAACTTCTTCAGCTCTCGGATCGAGGAGGACAACTTCATCAATACCCTTCTCCTTTAAAAACTCTGCAGTTGAACCTTCACAAGCAGTAACTCTGTCAAGAGGAAAATGTGCTTTTTCTTTAAACTCTTCGTTGACCCATGTTAACGCTAAAAGTTCACTCCAGAGGTAATCCCTCAAAACACCATAACTTTGAGCAGCTTGGAGGGCAACCTTATTCTTTTCCTTTTCTGTGTGCTTTTCCCAGTGCATGAGGTCAATTATAAAGTAGGGGTAATCATTTGGAAGCCTTGCTCTTAAATCTCCGGGAGAAATAATCACCTTAAACTTCTTTGCTATGCATGATGGAGCATAAGCGTATTTTGCTCCCTCCGTTCGTCTTCCGCTTAAGTCCCAAGCTATTGCCGTAGGTTCATCAACTTCAACTATAGCTCCCTTACCTTCAAGAACATCTAACGCTATATCTTGAAGCTTATTCCTTGACTTTCTGTATCTTTTTGAAAGCATGCCTATTTTGTCTATTCCCTTCTCCTTGAGCAGTTCTGCAAAAATTTCGCTAAGTTTTTTCATCGGCATCGGTTTGAGCATCAGCAATGAATTTTTAAGGTTTTCTCTCAAAGCTTAATAACTTCAAAAGCAGATACACTATTGATGAGAAGAGGCATTGCTGAGCTTCCCTTGCACGGCGGCCATGTTCCGCCTTGGCTGGCTGCACGTATGAAAAGGCTGGCAAGGTTAGTGGTTATTCTTTTGGTTGATGAATATGGCACAAGGGGAGTTCTTGAAAGATTGGCCGATCCAGTTTGGTTCCAAGCTTTGAACAATCTCATTGGAATGGACTGGGATTCCTCTGGGAGTACAACTGTAACAACCGGGATTTTAAAGGAAGTTCTCTCAAAGGAAGAGCTCGGCATAAAAGCCGCTGGAGGAAAAGGTGCCAAGAGCAGGGAAACTCCAGCTCAATTGAGAGATATATGTGAGAAATATGAACTCGACAGCAGTGAATACGTCAGAATTTCTCGATTAGTTGCCAAAGTTGACACAGTTGCTCTGCAAACGGGCTACCAGCTCTACCACCATGTCTTCTTCCTTGATGAAAAAGGAAATTGGGCAGTTGTTCAGCAGGGCATGAATCCGAAGGTCAAGCTTGCAAGAAGATATCACTGGTTTGACGCTGAGAGCTTTACGCTGGAGCCTCACAAAGGGATAAGCGGAATCAAGCTTGAGTATGCGCTGAATACTGTTGATAAAAATACAAGAGAGTATCAAAAAACTCTGATCGATCTCGTAAAAGAAGATTCAAGAAAGCTTGAGAGAGAGCTCAAAACTCTTACAGCAGTTGCAAAAGGTTACAAACCGCTGGTTGTCTACAAACCCTATGAAAAGTTGAGTCTGTTCAATACAGTTAGGAGATATAAAAGTCTGGGACAGATTGAGCTGAACCAAAGGGCTTTGGAGCTTGCAAAGGAGCTGAGTGTGAATAATTACGAGGAGTTCTTGCTCATTAAAGGACTTGGCCCAAGCACACTAAGGGCTTTGTCCCTTGTATTGGAGCTCGTGTATGACGTCCATCCCTCATGGAGAGACCCAGTTACTCATCCTCCCGATCCTTTCA
Source organism: uncultured Thermococci archaeon (assembly GCA_964615185.1). GTDB lineage: Archaea > Methanobacteriota_B > Thermococci > Thermococcales > Thermococcaceae > Thermococcus_B. Next base: position 6,107 of record CAZTOS010000076.1, on the reverse strand, counting down.
AGTTTGCTTATGCCGTTGGTGGAAAAGATAGGGTGCCCTTCCCAATTGATAAACCCACTTACGATGAGCTGATTTCTTTCCTTGAGAAGCTTGTTGAAAAGAAGCCACAGGAGAGACAGATAGTTAAAGCTGTTACGAAGATAACCAAGAACTGGAAGCCACCTGAGGAGGATAAAAAGCCTACCTGAGTTTTGTGGTGGGCCCGCGGGGATTCGAACCCCGGACCTCCACCTCGTAAGGGTGGCGTCATAACCAGCTAGACCACGGGCCCATTCCCGACAAAGTTAAAGCAAAGGAGAGATTATAAATCTTTCGCTAATCTTAATAATCTCCCTCGTCAAGCTTCTCTTTCACATATTCGGCTATTGCCTTCGCAACTGTTGGGGGAACTGCTTCCCCAACGCTGTCATACTGCACATCCCTTCCACCGAGGAATATATGGTAATCTGGATATCCCATCAGCCTCGCCTGCTCTCTGACAGTTAAAAGCCTGTCATCAAAGGGGTGAATGAACCTGCTACCTCCTTTGACTGTGGGTGCAACCTTGTAAGGATGAAGTCTAACCCAGTTCGTGAACTTCCTTTGCGAGTCTCCAAACTTGTGCATTGCCATTCCCCATTTAAGGCGCATGATTTTCCTTTGCTTCCTTGGTGATAACGGAACATATCTGTGGTTGGGAATTTCTAACGCATCAGGTAGCCTTGGATCAGGTAAATCTCCAATAACATCCCAGACTGTCAGCTTTTCCTTAACTCTCTTAGGCTTGATGCGAATGTTTGAGATGAATACTCTCTTCCTTCTCTGGGCGGTTCCGTAATCTTGAGCATCAAGAATGTTGAAGTAAATCTCCTCATAACCCGCTTTCTCAAACTCGTATTTCAAGGCATCCTTAAGCTCACCCTCCATAATTTGAGGCACTTCCTCCATGACAAATATCTTTGGCTGAAAATCTTTCACAAAGCGAATGAAGTGTAAAACAAGCTGTCCAATCAGGTCATTGTAAAGCCTATCAAGGGGGTTCTCCTTTCTCTTCAAATTCGCAGCTGTGTAAGGCTCACATGGAGGTCCACCGATTATTACATCTGGCACTCCAACATCTCTCATCACATCTATGGTGTGAATCTTCTTAATATCTTCACCATACACCTTAACCTCGGGGAAGTTGAACTTATAGGTTTCAGCCTTTGGAGCAAAGTTCTCTATAGCTGCTAAAATTCTAAATCCCGCTTCTTTAAATCCTCTGCTAAATCCCCCTGCACCAGCGAATAAATCAATGAGCGTGTACATTGCTATCACCTCTCATCAGTAGTGAATAAGCAAGGTTTATAAGGATTTCAAGTTAGCTATAGCTGAGGCGAGACCGGTGGAGCGAGAGATAACTGAAGAGAAACTCAAGAAATACTTTGAAATAACAAAACAAGCTCTTGAAAAGCTTGAAATAGCAGTGCATGAAAAGAGCCTCCTCTATTCTGTTGCGAAAGACTTTTTAACCATGGCAAAAAGCTACTACAGTGATGCCAAATACTACTACGAGAAAGGTGATTATGTGACCGCTTTCGCCGCTTTAAACTATGCACATGGCTTTATTGATGCCGGAGTTAGGCTTGGAGTGTTTAAAGGCGAAGACAACAAACTCTTTGCCTTCGGGTGAGTGACGAGGTGGGAAAAATGGGTGATTATATAGTTGTTTTAGAAGCCCCAATAATTGTGAGAGACGTTGAGACACCAGAAGATGCGATAAATGTTGCCGTATCGAAGGTTGCGAAGGCTTTGAATAAAGAAAAGCTTGACTTCGTGAAGGTTGAAATTGGCTACTCCCAATGCCCCGTGTGTGGAAGCCCATTTGAGAGTGCTTTCGTTATTGGAAGTGTTGGTTTGGTTGGAATTTATTTGACTCTTAAAGTCTTCAATGCCCAGAGCTTGGAGCATGCAGAGAGAATAGCAAAAGCTGTTGTTGGAAAGGCTTTAAAGAGAGTCCCACTTAAAGTTTTTGAGATCAAGGAGATTTATAACGGAAGAGAAGGGGAAGGATTTCATTTTGATGATGAAAGTGCCTGATTTTGGACTTTGTTTTGTGATTTCTTTTTCTTTTAAAGTTTCACTGGCCTTGGAATTTATGTATATGATGCATTTTCATAAAGTTAAAAGTGTGCTGAGTATAAAAATCATATTCGAAGTTTCCAAGGAGGTGTCAAATAAAGCTTTTAAGCACTTATCAATCAATCCTCAACATAACGTGGGGAGGTTTTGCCATGACAAAGTTCATATTCGTCACAGGTGGTGTCGTGAGCGGTTTAGGAAAGGGAATAACAAGCGCATCAATAGGACTTCTCATGAAAGCGAGGGGCTTTAAGACTACAAACATTAAAATTGATCCGTATCTTAACTATGACGCGGGAACTATGAACCCTTACCAGCACGGTGAAGTCTTTGTTCTTGAGGATGGTGGAGAAGTGGACTTGGATTTGGGCAATTATGAGCGCTTTTTAGATACAAATCTAACATTTGATCACAATATAACAACAGGAAAAGTTTATTCTGCAGTGATTGAAAAGGAGAGGCGAGGGGATTATTTGGGTGCAACAGTTCAAGTTATTCCACACATCACAAATGAAATTAAGGAGAGAATAAGGAGAATAATCAAGGATTATGATGTTGTTATCGTGGAAATCGGCGGGACTGTTGGTGATATTGAGAGCATGCCTTTCTTGGAAGCGGCCCGTCAGATGCAGCTTGAGGAAGGAAGGGAGAATGTTGCATTCGTGCACGTAACTTATGTTCCAAAGCTTAGAGTCGTTGGTGAGCAGAAAACAAAACCAACCCAGCACAGCGTTAAGGAGCTTCGCTCTTTGGGGATCCAACCAGATGCAATCGTTGCAAGGAGTGAAGACCCCCTTGAAGAAAACGCACGCAAAAAGATTAGCCTTTTCACAAACGTCCCAGAGGAAGCTGTGATAAGCGCATATGACGTTGAAGACACCTATGAGGTTCCACTTTTACTCGAGAGGGAAGGGCTTGGAAAATACCTCACCAGAAGGCTCGGTCTTGAAGAGAGGAAACCAGAATTAAAAGCTTGGGAAAAGATGGTTGCTAAATACAAGAGCCTTAAAAATTCTGTTGAAATCGCAATAGTCGGAAAATACGTGAAGCTTAAGGACTCTTATCTGAGCATAATCGAAGCACTGAAGCACTCAAGTGTTGCAAATGATGTGAAGGTAAAAATCAGGTGGATTGAAGCAGAGGATGTTGAGAAATATGGCGTCGGCTTGCTTGAAGGTGTTGACGGCATAATAGTACCAGGAGGTTTTGGGGCAAGGGGGACTGAGGGTAAGATGATGGCAGTCAGATATGCAAGGGAAAATAACATTCCGTTCTTGGGAATATGCTTCGGATTCCAGTTAACTGTTGTAGAGTTTGCAAGGAATGTTTTGGGACTTAAAGGAGCTCATTCAACAGAAATTGATCCAAACACTCCATATCCAGTTGTTGATTTGCTCCCTGAGCAGAGGGGTATTGACAAGCTTGGAGGAACTATGAGGTTGGGAGCTTATCCCGTGAAAATTAAACCAAATACGTTAGCTCATAAAGTATATGGAACAGAGCTTGTGTATGAAAGGCACAGGCACAGGTGGGAGGTCAATCCAGACTACATTGAGGAGTTTGAGAGGGCTGGTTTAATTTTCAGCGGAATATCCGGGGATGACAAGAGGAGAATGGAGATACTTGAATTGCCAGAGCATAGGTATTTCATTGCAACACAGTTCCATCCAGAGTTCAAGTCAAGACCTATGAAACCAGCCCCAGTGTTCAGAGGACTGGTAAAAGCGGCGAAAGAAAAGAAATTTGGTATATGAGTTCACTCTTCTTCCATTTCTTTTGTTAGGGATAGGTAAAAGAGGGTTGCAGCAGTCATCGAAAAGGCGTTGCTCAATCCACTAAAGGGAGCCTTTATGATGCCCGCAAGAAGCTGGTTGTCAATAAATCTTGTGAATATTAGAGGGAGGTTTATAATCACCATAGCTATAAAAATGAGAATTCCAAAGCCAACCGTTGAGGAAAGCCTGTTAAGTGCAAGTCTGTAAACCTTAAGCGCTGATCTTACAGATTTCGTTTTCACGTATGCCGGTATAAGAAGCAGAGATGCTGGAGCAACATAAAGCAAGATAAGCAAAGATATAATTGCCAAGAAAAAGAAATTATTCATGGCGCTTCCGGGTATCGTGAAGGATTTTGCTTTCATTATTTCGCTGTAGAGATATGCAAATGGTGGGGCAACCGCTAAAATGGTAATCACCCAGCTAAGAATATTCAAAAAAGCCGCTTGAGGCAGATTTTTAAGAGCTTCAAATACAGTCTGTGTTATTTGATAGTCCTTTTGTTTGATAATGTCCAAAACTCCTCTGCTAACAGAATAGTCTGAAATTGCTTGTATAATAGACGTTAAAATTCCAAAAATTACAGCATCTTTCACAAATCGTGAACAAAATTTGCCAACTGCTCTTTTGCAACATCGAAACTTTCATGAGAAGGTTGGAAGTTGACATTGTTGCTGTAGGTATTGATGAGAGCTAAGATGAATGCTATCAGGGTAGGCACCACGACAAGGGCTGGATTTTTTGTGAGCATGTTAATGGCGTTCTCTACAGACTTTACAGCTCCCACAGGTATCACCATAGTTAAAAAGCAACTCCTTAGGTTAAAAATGTTACTATATGCGAGAAGAAAAGAATAGAAGATGAAGTGGAAAACTTTAGACTCCAAAGTCGTTAAACTCTCTTTGCACCTCTTCCAGGATTTCCTCTTCGAGGTCTTTTTCCTCCTTTGTAAGTTCAAGATAAAGCATCAAACCTCCAATGGACATCACAGCTTGTGTTAAGGCTTGAAACGGTGCTTCAATTAAATTCAAGAGTAACTGGGTTGTAAAACCGGACGCTCCCAATGTCGCAAGCCCCATGAAAGAACCCGGCACTACCATGATAAGAATCACAGAAATCAACAACAGAATTCCAAACGCCAAGGTGGAGAGCTTGTTTTTGAGGGCTATATTAAAGCATTCAAATGCAGCACCCATTGAACCTTTGATAACGTAAATCGGCACAGCCATTGATCCTAAGCCAACAAGGAAGAAAATCAGGGGTAACTCAATAAATACAGCCACCATGACAATGGCACTGGATCCACCCGCTACTAAGGGGATAGCAATCAAGATGAGTGGGATCATTATTATCCCAAATATAATCAGCCATATGATCACATTAACAACAAATACCTGGATCATATTTTTAATCCCATCCATGAAAAGCTGGAACAGAGAATACTCCTCGCCTTTTTCTGCTGTAAGAGCTCCTTTTATAACCGCATATTGGCCAATTGCATTTAGCAGTGCTGAGAGAACTGCCAGAAAGGAAAGGATTTTGATGTAATTCATGAATTTCTCCATGTCTTCCTTTGAAATTATGCTACCATATTCCTCAACTATAACATTTCCCTCTTGTTTTTGCTCAAGGTTCTTCTGCATTTCCTCCGTAAATAATGTTGTATAATCTTTCAAGAGGTAAGCCGAGATTGGAGCAATTAGGAGTGCAATAACAAGAGGTATGAGCAGAAGTTTTGGATGTTTTGTTATGGTCTCAATAGTTTTGGCAAAGGCATTTATAGCTCCCATAACTACCACCTTAATCAGTAATTTATTCAAAGTGTTTTAAATCTTTTCTGGGAAAAAGCTTATAAACAAACTCCTTAAAATGCCCTTAGGATTAGGATCATCATGAGGTGAGAGATATGGCAATTTGGCAAGGAAGATCACTCAAAAAGCCTTCAGGTGGAAGAATTGTCCTCGCAAGAAAGAAGAGGAAGAGGGAGCTTGGAAGAGAGCCAGCCTTCACTAGGGTTGGCGAATACAAAGAAGAGAGAAAGATCATCAGAACATTTGGTGGAAACAGAAAGATAAGACTCGTTCAGGCACTCTATGCAAACGTCTTCGACGGAGGAAAGGGCAAAAAGGTAAAGATACTCGGTGTCGTCGAGAACCCAGCAAACAGACAGTACGTTAGAAGAAACATCATCACAAAGGGTGCAATCATTCAGACTGAAATTGGGAAGGCAAT
>CAZTOS010000075.1:0-8845 GCA_964615185.1 uncultured Thermococci archaeon | reverse complement strand
GTCCCATATTTTATCAGGGCTTTTGCAATTCTAATGCTCTCCTCTGGATAGTTTGCTATTACGGCTGGGTTTGCATTATCGACATGGAGCGTCTTTAGATTTGGAGCAGCTTCCCTAATCCCTTTGAAGAGCTTTTCAATTGCATCTGGATTTGGAATTGGAACCCTTCCATTGGGCTTTGCCATATATGAGAAGATGCAGCTTTGCCTTCCAACGCGGAAATGTCTAACACCAAGCTTGTAAAGGAGTTCAATTTCTTCAATGATATCTTCAATAGGTCTGTTTTCAACTTTTTTGTATCTCACGGGCTCCGTACAAAAGCTGCACCCTCCAATTCCCATGGCTTTTGGACAGCCTCTCTGGGTTTCTATCTCGACTATTACGAATTCAGGATAATCTGGAAACTGCTTAACAACTTCAGCACTGAGCAAAGCGTAATCCCTAAGCTCATCATAAGTTCTGAACCTAAGTGGGTCAGCATCTTTGGGGTTAGTCAAGAAATCATACAGAAAAGCCTCTAAATCTCCATAAACTACGTGGTCAAAAATCTGGTTTGCGAGCATTAGCTCTCGGGAACTTATTTTTGTTCCTCCTTGATGAGCAGAACCCATGAAAGCGGGTCCACCCAGGATTTTTATGCCATTAAACTGCTTAAAGAACTTGGCAACTTCCTCCACCTGTGAGGGAACTGCGGAGAGATATTTCCCTGGAGTGTGCAGACCACCAATGTAAATTATTAAATCTGCTTTTGAGAGTATTTCCCTAACCTTGAAGACATTGGGGGTCTTATTTTTTGTTCTTATTCCCTGCTCTCCTTCAAAAGTGAAGCGCAAATCATCAATGGTGAGATAGAAGATTTGAGCATCCTTTATAGCTTTCTTAATTGCCCCATATGCATAGCGGGGATAAATTCCCAAATATGGGGGAACTCCCAGACCGGCAGGTTCATCAGTGTATCCATCAACTATTGCAACTATCATGTTTGTGAGTTTAAGTGGAGAATTTAAAAATTCACCGTAGGTTTAGCTCAAAATTCCTTCTTTTCTCAAAAATTCCTCAATGTCTTTTATCTCCTCAATTGAAAGCTGGAAAACCCTCTTTCCAGCATGGGGAATTTTATCAAAAATTTCTCTAATCTCTTTGAATTTTCCCTTAGTCAATCCCAGCATGTGATATGAGTCTTTTAGAGCTTTTGATGCTTTTTTTCTTCGGTGCTGGAATAGTGCTTTAACCAACCTCTCATCAAGTTCAATCTGCTCTTTCTTGGGCTTTGGCTCTAAGACTATCACCGCAGAATCAACTTTTGGCTTTGGATAGAATGCCCCCCTACCGATTCTTTCAACAAGCTCAACATCTGCCTTTGCTTGAACCATAACCGATAGGCGAGAGTAGTTTTTGTCACCGGGCTTTGCAACCATCCTCTGAGCAAATTCAAGCTGATAAATGAGAACTGCCTTTTTGAAATCATACTTCAGAAATTTGAAGGTTATTGGAGATGATATCTGATATGGCAGAGTTGAAACTATTTTATCAAATTTAGGAAATTCGACTTTAAGTGCATCTCCATGAATTATTTCAACATTTCTCCAAGAATATTCTTTCTGAAGGATTTCAATAAGACGGGAATCTTTCTCAACTGCATAGACTTTCTTTGCGTACTTGCTCAATTCATCTGTCAAAAAACCCAATCCAGGCCCAATTTCAAGAACGGTCTCATTGACTTTTATTTCAGCTCTTTCAACTTCTCTCTTGATAATGTCGTCCACTATCAGAAAATTTTGTCCCAAATCGGAGTTTATTCTCAAGTTGTATTTCGAAAGAAGATAAAAAAGGCGAGATTTAAGCATCCCTACTCCCTGAAGAGTCTGTTGTGTCCAACAAAGAGCCTGTATCTGTCTTTGCCTTGAAGTTCATCAAGAATTCTCTTTGCTATCATTTTAACTGGGTCTGGAAGGCCCTTAACTCTGTGCTTTAAGTCCTCAAAGCTTTCAAATGGCTGTCTTTGTCTTTCTTCAATAATTTCCCACATGTGCTTCTTTCCAATTCCCGGCAAAAGCTCCAAGCTGTGCAGTCTGTTTGTTATGGGGGGTGCCATGTTAAAGAACTTTATAAATCTCTGCTCGTTGTTCTTTACAATCTCTTCTATAACATATGGCAGTTCGGCTTTTGCAGTTGGAGTTAAATCTTCATATCTGAGCTTTCTGTTTATCATGAGGATTTTATCCCTCTGACCCTTTCCTATGAAAACTCTCTCATATAGCATTAAATCTGTCTTGGGAATAACTTCCAGAAGAGTGAATGCCTTCTCTCCTATGACTTGAGCAATTGGTTTATTGTCCCTCTTCATCCTAAAGTGCTCCATATCAATGTAACCAGTGGGCAAATAGTCTAATACATAGGCATATTCTTCATATTCTGTGTTCCTCTTCTTCTTTATACTCTGCATATATGAGTGCTTCCTATAATAATCCATTTTCTCTCCCCCAGAAAATATACACTTAGGAGGTTTTTATACTTTTGTCTGCTTTCTCATAGAAAGATATAAAGCAGAAAGAGAAATAGAATAGATTACTCTCTGTACTCATTCAGAATCTTGATGATCTCTTCGGCCTCTTCTTTAGTGGGCATATAGTCCTCTTTGGCAAATATGACTCTAACATCCATGTAATCTTCTGGCATTATGTCAATGATTTTTACTGCCAGTCTTTCATCCATCCACTCAAATGCGGAGATAAGCTTATCTTTAAGTTCCTTTGCTTGTTCTGGAGTAATCTTTGCAAATCTCTCCGCATGCTCAAGGCTTATTCTTGCTTCATAAAACATTGGCTCCTCTGGATTTTCCTCTAACCCTTCTTCTCTTCTTCTCAGCAGTATTTCCTTTGTTTCTGCAATTGTCAGACAGTGTTCTTCAAGCTTTTTTCTTCCTATCATTTTGGGTCACTTCTGAGGTCTTAAGTGAACTGGGTGGATAAAGAATGTCTTAACCTTTCCACCATCAGTTATCTGGACGATGTAAGCATCGCCTCTCTTGCCCACAACGGTTCCAGTTCTTCCGTGGAATCTTGGATCCGGCATGCCTTTGTGATAGCTTGGCTCAATTACGATGTGAACTCTCTGTCCAATCTCAAACTCTTGAAGGAATCTTGTGAGTGGTGGAAGCCCCCTCCTCCTTGGGTGCTTGCTAAGCTTACCCCTTGTTTTCCTTCTAAAGCTGTGGGCTTTTTGAACCATATTAATCACCTCTCGGGATTTTAATTAAATCTCAAGGGTTTGGGAATTTACAATTTTGAGTTTGCTTTTCAGCGAAAGGGTCTTTCCCCAAGTGTCATAAGCTCATTTACATAAGCGTTTATAAAGTTTTCACTTTCTCATCTAAAATATTTAACACATCTAATTTCTCACACCATGTTTTCTTCCCTAAGATTTCTGAGACTGAGGGGGTTGTTCTGCCATTATCTCCAGATATAAGTTCCTTAATGTATAATCCTCCATCTGTGATTAGTTTGAGCTTAAAGTGTTTGTCATCAATAATTTCCGCTTTGGCATTATGAACTTTTCTAACCCTCACAATGTCCGTCCTTCTTCTCAGAACTCTTCTTGGAGTCCTTTGGTAAATTGTGCAATTTTGGAGCTTTTCTACAACTTTCTTTATCTCCTCAGCGGTTACGCCTTCTTCAACATAAACAAGAGCTTCGTACTCTTTTTTGTGATTGCTCGTAAGTATCCTCTCCATTTCCTCTCTGCTAATGAACTTTAAATCTAAAACCTCAACCTTTTTGCTCTGATTGATCTCTTGGGCAATCTTTTCCAAGTCAATTTTCCTCTTTATTGGTCTCTTAACTTCCACAACAAAAGGTCTCCCATTGCCAAGCATTCTAACGTCAACGTCCTCTCTTCCAGCTCCATGGAAGATGCACTTACTCTTTGTTGCTTTTGAAAACGGCTTACAGATTATTGAAGCAACACTCTCTTTGAAACCCCTTAATGGCGTCTGAGGTATTCCTCTTGTAAGCTTTCTATACCTGCCATAGATGTATAACAGCTTTATTTGAAGCTCGATTCTCTCATTGTAAGGATCAATAATGAAAATAACATCTGGATTTTCCTTGTCAACGGGTTTTTGGAAAAGAACTTCGAGGAACTTTCCCACTTCCCTGTTGAACTCCCTATTAATTGGCTCAGCGAATTCTAACTCAAACTCCTCCCAGAGTTGTTTTTCTTCCTCTAAAATCTCTTCTGGAAATCTTGAGCCAACAAGAAAGCTCTCAAACTCAATTCCAAGCTTTTGAGCTTTATCATAGCATAATCTCGCAAGGTATTCAGTCTTCTTGAAGATATTTCCACAGAGCTCACACTTTTCGGGCTCTTCAAAAGTAGGCATTCTTCTTGCTTCTCGTTCCATGTTGAGTATCAATCTAATTGATTTTCCCCTAATGTAGTTAGTGCTCTTTCCTAGCATGCCGAATAACCTTCCGAGGCAGTTGTTGCATAGACTGTATTTCTCCAGAATTTTTTCTGACTTTTCAATTATCATTTCCTTCACCTGTCAGATGCTCAATTTGCCTTTTAATATGCTGTTTCTCAACCTTAAGCTTTATATTCTGGTGCCATTAATTAGCTTTGATGCCAATGATGACTCGAAGGCAGAAAATAATAAAGCTTTTGGAGCAAAGGGATTACAGTGTTAGTGAATTAGCCATGATGCTCGACATGAGAGGGAAGGGGAGTAAAAAGGTAATTCTTGAGGATTTAAAAGCAATTGCTAAGATATTAAAGCGTGAAGGGAAAATTCTGCTGATTCAGCCCGCTGTATGCAGGAAGTGTGGATTTGTATTTAGGGCTGAAATAAATATTCCGTCTAAATGTCCAAGATGCAAGTCTCAGTGGATTGAGGAACCAAGGTTTAAAATTGAGGCTAAATAAAAGTGGAGGTGAAGATATGAAAAAAGTTGAGCGATTTTTAAAAGAAAAAGGTATCAACATAGGTGACTCAATTAAGATTACCACTAAGGATGGGATTGAGTATAAAGGCCTTGTAATGCCTCCTTATGAACTCTCTGAAGGTGAAACCCTCACCCTAAAGCTGGATAATGGGTATAACATAGGCATTCTTGTTGACAACATAATTGATGTGGCAGTTATTAAGAGGGCCAAGCCCAAGGAAAGCAGAGAGTTTAAGAAGGCACTCCTTAAGAAGCCCAACCTTCCAAATGTCACGATACTCGGAACTGGTGGAACAATTGCATCAAAGATAGACTATGAAACGGGAGCAGTTTACCCTGCCTTTACGGCAGAAGAACTTGCACTGGCAGTTCCGGAAATATTTGAAATTGCAAACATAACCCCGAAGATGATAATGAATATCTTTAGTGAGGACATGAAGCCAGAGTACTGGGTTAAGATTGCCCATGAAGTTGCCAAGGCTTTGAATGAAGGGGAGGATGGAGTTATCATTGGACATGGAACGGATACAATGGGGTACACCGCAGCAGCATTAAGCTTTATGTTAAGAGATTTAGGAAAGCCCGTCATCTTGGTTGGAGCACAGAGAAGTAGCGATAGACCTTCAAGTGATGCTGCAATGAATCTCATCTGCTCGGTCAGAATGGCCACAGCGGATTTTGGTGAAGTTGCCGTTGTTATGCACGGCGAAACTGGGGATACCTACTGTTTAGCCCACAGGGGTACAAAGGTCAGGAAAATGCACACTTCAAGAAGGGATGCCTTTAGGAGCGTAAATGATGTTCCAATAGCCAAGATTTGGAGTGATGGGAGGATAGAGTTCCTTAGGGATGATTATAGGGGGAGAACCAATTCCGAGGTCTGGGTAGATGATAAAGTTGAGGAAAAGGTAGCGCTTGTGAAGACGTTCCCGGGTATGCACGGTGAGATTATTGATTTCTTTGTTGATAAGGGTTACAAAGGTATTGTTATAGAAGGGACGGGTTTAGGGCACACTCCAACTCACATAATTCCAAGCATTGAGAGAGCAGTCCAAGAGGGAATTGCTGTCTGTATGACAAGTCAGTGTATCTATGGGAGGATAAACATGAACGTTTATTCAACGGGTAGAAAGCTTCTCAAAGCCGGAGTTATTCCATGTGAAGACATGCTCCCAGAAACAGCCTATGTGAAGTTAGTTTGGGTTCTTGGACACACTCAGAATCTTGAAGAAGTTAGAAAGATGATGCTAACGAACTATGCGGGTGAGATAACACCTTACACAAGATTTGATACATATCTGAGGTGATGATGATGGAACTTAATTACAAAGAGCTTGGGCTTAAAGTGGGTTTAGAAATTCACAGACAGCTTGACACTAAAAAGCTGTTCTCACCTGTGCCAAGTGAGCTTCATGAAGAAGTTGATTTTACATTTCAGAGAAGGTTAAGGCCAACGATGAGTGAGCTTGGTGAGATTGACCAAGCAGCTTTGGAGGAATTCAAAAAGGGAAAGACCTACGTTTACGAAGGAAACTACAAGTTCAGCGATTTGGTTTACATGGACGAGGAGCCACCACACATGCCGGATGAAGAGGCTTTAAGAGTAGCTCTTCAAATTGCGTACCTTCTCAACGCTACTCCCGTTGATGAGGTTCATTTCATGCGTAAGATTGTCATTGATGGATCCAACGTTTCTGGTTTCCAGAGAACTGCGATAATAGCAATGAATGGAAAGGTTGACACTCCATGGGGAAGCGTTGGAATTCCGACACTCTGTCTGGAGGAAGATGCTGCAAGGATAATTGAGAGGGAAGATGGCAAAGTGATTTACAGGATTGACCGTTTAGGAATTCCATTGGTTGAAATTGCAACAACTCCAGATATTCACCACCCAGAACAGGCAAAGGTTGTTGCCAAATACATAGGTGATGCCTTGAGGGCAACAAGAAAAGTCAAAAGAGGACTTGGAACAATCAGACAAGACCTGAACGTTTCAATTAAAGGTGGTGCAAGAATTGAGATTAAAGGTGTTCAAGAGTTAGATATGATACCTATCATCATTGAGCGTGAAGTTTTGAGGCAATTAAACCTCCTTAAGATTCGTGATGAACTCAAAAAGAGAGGTGCAAATGAGGAAGAGCTGAAGGAAGAGTTTTATGACGTTACCGGCATCTTCGGGAACACTCAATCAAAGATTATTGCAAGGGCAATTAAGAAGGGTGGAAAGGTTTTGGCATTAAAACTTCCAAAGTTTAGAGGGCTCATTGGTTATGAAATTCAACCAGGAAGGAGATTAGGAACAGAAATGGCAGACAGGGCAAAGAAATACGTTAAGGGAATATTCCACATTGATGAATTACCTAATTATGGAATTACGCAAGAAGAAGTTAATGCACTCATTGAGAGACTTGGCTTAGGAGAGCAAGATGCTTTTGTTTTAGTTGCAGCTGAGGAGGAAATAGCTAAGAAAGCTTTGGGAGAAGTTCTACAAAGAGCCAAAGAGGCATTATATGGTGTCCCAGAAGAAACAAGGAGAGCTCTACCAGATGGGAACACCCAATACATGCGTCCACTGCCAGGTAAAGCGAGGATGTACCCAGAGACAGATATTCCGCCTATACTCATAACGAAAGAAATGAAGGAGGAAATTCTTGCAAATCTTCCAGAGCTTCCACAGGCTAAGGTTGAGCGCTATGTCAAGGAGTTCAAGATTGACAGGAGCTTAGCTAAAACACTGGTCGATGACGAAAGGGACGAGCTGTTTGAAGAGATTATCGAGATGGGTGTTAAGCCTTCATTAGCGGCATCAATTCTTGTGGTTGTCCTCAAAGGTCTGAAGAAAGAAGTTCCAATTGAGAACATAACCGATGAGCACATCAAGGAGGCATTTAAGCTTTACCTTGACAACAAGATTGCCAAAGAGGCGTTTGAAGAGATATTCAAGGAATTAGCTTTGCATCCAGAGAAATCGGCGTTCCAAGTTGCTGAGGAGAAGAGATTAACGCTTCTCAGCCCCGAGGAAGTGGAGAAAATAATTGATGAGATAATCCACCAGAACATTGATGTTATCAAAGCTAAGGGGATGGGAGCAATGGGCATGATAATGGGAAGGGTCATGGCAAAGCTTAGAGGCAAAGCCGATGGTAAGCTCGTCAGTCAACTGGTCAGGAAGAAGATTCAAGAGCTAAGTTCTTGATTTTTCTTTTCTTCAATAAATTTTTAAGTACTAACTTCTAAAGTAATTTTGGTGAGTACATGCCAATAGCAACACCCCCAACTATTCCTATACCCAGGAAACGATGGGAAAAGGTTCTCAAGGAACCAACAAAGAGGAAAAAACCGAAAAAAGAGAAAGAATTTAGATTAATTTATGTTAGAATCGAAACAAAAGATGGTAAAACTGTTGGTGAAGCCGCTAAAGAGCTTGAAATTAGGTTTAAGGAGTTTTCTCCGGCAAGGCTTATTGAGCCAGACGAAACAAATTTGCTCTTAGCGGTTGAGAAGTTCCTAAAGGATAATCCACCAAGGATTTACGTTGTTGAGCTGACCGATGGAATAAGCCGATGGTTTTATGTGTTTCCAAGTGCCGAGAAGATAAAATTCGAAAAGAAGGATTTATACCGTGTGTTTGTAATTAAAAAGAAAGAAGCAATTGGAGAGGTCTTAAAGAAGATTGCAGATGGAGAGTACTCTAAACGGCTTAAAAAGCCAGATTTGCTGACTATTATTCAAATTATCATTGGATTTATACCTCTCATTATCGCTGGCTCTTCTGGGAATAAATCACTTCAAGACATATTCAATTATGGTGTGTGGGCCTTTGGGGCTATAACTTTTATTCAAGGTATCAAAAAAGGATACAAAGAGAAAAGCTGGGAAGAGTAGTCAGTGCATCGGCTCCT
>CAZTOS010000074.1:0-9035 GCA_964615185.1 uncultured Thermococci archaeon | reverse complement strand
GGGTAATCAGTAGTACTATAAGTGAAAGTACTATAAATACTTTTCCAATTACGAATAATTGAGAGTGCAAAAGTTACAACCACCAACACTCGAACATAAACATCCCAAAACAACAAAGTAAAAGAAAATTACTCAAACTCAAATCAGAATCAACATCATAAATCAACCCTAGTTCCCATCAAGGATTAAAAATCGGTTTGGATGCTTGTAGGGATACTAAACGGTTGCTCATGTGTGAACGTTCAACTAACCACAATGCACAGCCAAAGACATGATGGGAACTATGGTCATAAATCGATACCATTATAATTCCCTTAGTCAACTATTTTATGGTGGCAAAAATGGGAGTTTACATCTTTACTCCGGAAGATTTGCTCCGCTATGGTAACATAACCAAAGAACAGCTTGAGACCATTAAAAATGCCCTTCTCAGAAAAAGCGACATTTTAGTTGTAGGAGCAAGCAGAACAGGTAAAACAAAGCTGATTGAAGCTATGATCCACTTAATTCCCGATGACTGGAAAATAGCAGTTGTGACAGCTTATAATGAGTTCAAGCCTTTCAAGGAAAATATTGAGATTATAAACACTGAATTCGATAAAAAGAGCGTTAGAACAAGAACAAAGGAAGTAATCGAGGAAATCAAAAAGCTCAATCCCGACTACGTTGTTATAGACACTCTCCACACAATTAACGTGCCTCTGATTCTGGGAGAACTTATAGACGATTATGCATTCATAATATCATCCCTCATACTTTCAAGGGACATAGTGAGTGAAGTTAAGCACTGGCTTAAGATAGATGATGATACTTTAAAGAGGTTTGAGCTGATAATCGAGCTTTACCGTGATATAAAAACCAGCATCAGAAAAGTTAATGCAATCTATAAAGTAGTTGAAGAAGAAGGAAAAATAAAGCTGGAGGAGATATGCTAAGATTTCTTCTTCAGTTCTTCTATAACTTCTTTTAAGTTTTGGAGCATCTCCTCAATGTCTTCAAATGTTATGTATCCCATATGGCCGATCCTAAATGTCTTTTCTTTAATTCCTTCACCATAACCCTTTGCCAGTTCAAAGCCCCTTTCACGCATTGCGTTATAAACTTCCTCGCCCTTTATGCCCTCTGGAGTTAGAATAGCAGTTATTGTTGGGCTTTCATAACCCGGCTCTGCTAAGATTTCAAGACCTATCTCCCTAACTCCGCTCCTTATCATCTCCGCCCTCTTCTGGTACATCTTGAGCCACTCTTCCTTACCACCCATCTTTTCTATAATTCTTAACACGACATTGATGCCAAAAACCTGTGGTATCGGAGGTGTTGACGGTGTCCCTTGCTTCTTATAATTAAACTCCCTGTAGAGCGGTAAGTCAAAATACCAACCTCTTTCTGGCATTTTTTCGGCAATTTCAAAGACTCTCTGGCTAACGGCAGCGATTGCCAAGCCAGGTGGAACACCAAAAGCTTTCTGTGAACTTCCAAAAATTATGTCAATTCCCCATTTGTCAAATTTTATATCAGCCCCTCCCATTGCACTAACTGCATCCACAAAGAGGAGCTTGTCATGTTCGTTTACAACTTTGGCCAACTCTGGAAGAGGATTGAGGACACCTGTTGAAGTTTCATTATAGGTTATCGTTACTGCATGAACATCAGGGTTCTTTCTCAATGCGTCATCAAGATCTTCCGGCTTCACAGCCTTTCCAGGTTCGTATTCAAGTACTACGGCTTTTCTTCCATTTGACTCTACAACTTCCTTAAAGCGCTTTCCAAATGCACCAATTATGGTAACTAAGATTTTTCCTCCTCTTGGAACTGTGTTTCTAACAGCAGACTCCATGAATCCAGTTCCTGAACTTGGGAAGAGAATTATTTCCCCATTTTCAGCTTCTAAGAATTTTTTGAGTCTTTCGAGGGTATCCATGTGAATTACCTTGTATTCTTTAGCTCTGTGGCTGAGCATCTGAACCTTCATTATCTCAAGAACCTCAGGAAAACATGCAACTGGGCCAGCTGTAAAAAGCTTGTATTTTGGCTTAACGATCTCATAAACTTCCCTGTAAGCATCTTCAAATTGCATGTGCATTAACACCACCTCACTCAATAGTATGACAAAGATTGTATAAAAAGGTATTCTTAGGTGTGTTTCTATCTTCATCATCACGTAAAGAGATAAGTTTTAGGATCCATGTTTAAGCTCATGAACGGCTTCTAAATGGCATTGCATGTCCAATCACTCAGTTTGTAATTGCTGTCTCTTCCCCAAAAGAAATCAGGAGCACAGCTTTGTACTTTATCTTCGGAATTTTCTTTTTCCTGACAGCCCTCCGCATGTTGCTCTCCTAAGACCTCCGCTTAATGCGGGAAGAATATCGGTTCTCTCAGCTTTACGTTCATTGCTGCATTTACATCTGGTGGGATAATGTTGCCGAGACTTTGAACTTGGGCGGCAATTAAAAATCCCTCAACAGTTTTCTTGGGATTTTGATGACAATATTTGCTACTCAAACCTTTAGGCCTATTTCAAGAAGTTTATTAGCATCTGCAAAGAGAGCCTCAGCTACTATTGGTGGAATAAACGCTGTTAGAAACTTATCCACAACTGCTGGACAGTTGGTCTTTGGATTTGCCTACTTTTTGGGCGAAGTTGCAGCACTAAGTATTATCCTAAAAGCTGCATTGTTAATCTTAATCTTGCTTCTTGGGGTTGCAATAAGAATCAAAGACATGAAATGAGGCTATTCGATTGCAAAAAATTTATATAGATTAGGAAGCCTGAGAATGTTGCGCTCCAAAACTTTTATAAGCTGAGTGAATTTCCTAAGTTTAGATTACGCTCATTAGGGGGGTGAGTTGAATGGCTTTGAGACCAGCCAAGATTGATAGGTACGTTGACAAGCCCGCTTACACAAGGAGAGAGTACATAAGAGGTGCTCCTGGTCCAAAAATAACAATCTTCGACATGGGGAACCCAGCCGGGGATTTTGAGTTTGAGGTAAGTCTGCACACAGCCGAGCCAGTCCAAATCAGGCAGAATGCCCTTGAGGCAGTAAGAATTCAGGTGAACAGATATCTCCACAAGAACGTTGGTAGGAGCAACTACCACTTCAAGATCAGAGTTTACCCATTCCAGGTTCTTAGAGAAAATCCGATGGCTACTGGAAGAAAAGCAGACCGTTACGGAAATGGTATGAGAAGACCATTTGGAAAGCCAATTGGACTGGCTGCAAGGCTTAAGAGAGATCAGAAGATAGTCACGGTTAGAGTTAACAGACAGCACCTCAAGTTTGCCCTCGATGCAATGAGAAGAGCTGCAATGAAGTTCCCATGCAAGTGCTACTACAGAATTTACGATAAACAGGGAAACGATATCACGACAAAGATACTCTCAACAATGTGATACCTTCCTTTTCTCCTCTATGTTAGTTCCTAAAGAAAGCTAATTACATTTTATCTTCATTTCTGAAAAGATTTAGGTATAATTAAAAAGGCAAAAAGTAAAATCAAGCCCCAAATTTCTCTGTTCTCCCCATTAAATCCATCATCATAGGAACTATGTCATGCCCTTTGACCCTTCCAATACCACCGCGCATACACTCCCTTTCACCAAAGCTCTCTGTATAGTCCGTTCTTACTCCCCCTCCGGCTATTAAGAGAGGCACTGGGTCACCGCTGTGATTCATAACTTCACATGGAGTTGAGTGGTCACCTGTAATTGCTATAACGGTCTTTTCCAGATCAATGTTCTCAATTATGTAACCGATCATTCTGTCGGCTTTCTCAATCATTTCCACTTTAAGCTTTGGCTTGTTGTCATGTCCAGCAGCGTCACTTGGCTTGAAATGAAGGAACACAAAATCATAATCCCTTAAAAGCTCAACAACCTTTCTCGCCTTTGCCATTTCGTCGGTATTATATTCACCAGTGGCTCCTTCAGGTGTGAACGCATCAAAGCCAATAGCTTTGGCAACCCCCTTAACTAAAGCGGTAGCAAGAACAGCAGCAGCTTTCACCTTCCACTGTTCAGTAAACTTCATTGGAATATCTGGATAGGTTCCAGCGCCTCTAATGAGAAGATAGTTGGCAACAGGCTTACCCTCTTCTTTCCTTTTCTTGTTGATTGAATGATTTTCAAGAACTTCGTGGGCTTTCTGAACGAACTCTTCAAGAATTTCAGCCACTTTTTTACTTTCCTCATCCTCGTAAGTGAATTTGTGTGGTGGCTTGCCTGCTTCATGTGGATCATTCTCACCGACTTTGTAACCTTTGGCCATCCCTTTAAGCACCAAAACAGCCCTGTGTCCGGTTGCCCCTTTGAATATAAACTCAACTGGAAGCTTAACGGTCTCCTGAATTGCCTTTGCCAGCTCATGAGCCTCCTCCGTTGAAATTCTCCCAGCCCTTCTGTCAATAATTATCCCATTTTCAATGGTTGCAAAATTTACCCTGAAAGCCAAATCCTCCTTGTCCAAGTCTAAACCGACTCCCAATGCCTCAAAGAATCCCCTTCCCCTGTAGGTTTTGTAGGGATCATAGCCAAAGATCGAAAGATGTGCCGTATCGCTTCCAGCAGGCTGTCCGGGCTTTATTGGATCGTGCAAGCCGAGAATGCCAATTTTGGCAAGTCTATCAAGGTTTGGTGTGTTTGCGTATTCTAATGGTGTTTTTCCACCAAATTCCTTTATTGGCCTATCTCCGAGACCATCTATGATGATCAAGATTCCCTTTCTTTTCATTTTCATCACCTCAACTTTGCTCCAAGTTTAGAATGAGATTTCTTAAAGATTTCTGGGAAAAGCTTTTTAATCTATCCGCATTGCCTCTCATGGGGGGGTGAGAAATTGAAGATAATATGGGCACCATGGAGAATAAAGTACATCCGATCGCCAAAGTATGATGGATGCATTTTCTGTGATTTTCCAAAGGATAATCAGGACGAAAAAAGGTTAATTCTGTATAGGGGGAAGCATGCATTTATAATTATGAATAACTATCCGTATAATCCTGGTCACGTTATGATTGCTCCGTACAGACACGTTGGAAAGTGGGAAGATCTGAATGAGGAAGAACTTTTAGAAATAATGAAGCTTTCTCAGCTTATGATAAAAGTCTTAAAAAAGGCAATGCGTCCTGATGGATTCAATATGGGAGTTAACTTAGGTAGAGTTGCCGGAGCAGGCATAGATGATCATGTTCATCTTCACATTGTTCCGAGATGGAATGGAGATACAAACTTCATGCCAGTTTTAGCAGATGTGAAAGTAATCCCTCAAGCAATTGAAGAAAGTTACAAAGAGCTGAAAAAAGCTCTTGAAGAAGTTTTAAAGGAGGAAAAAAGTTAAATTCCAGCAATACTTTTCCACTTTTCCTTTGTTCTCTTAAAGCAACCCTCAGGCATTAACTCCCTTTCTGGGCAGTAGCCAAGCTGAATACATCTTGGCCCAAGCTTTGCCCATTTAATTATTGGCCTTAACTCATCAACCTTTGCTATCTCCTCCAACATTTTCCAAGCAACTTCTCTGATTTCCCACTGAGCCCTCTCACAGGTTCTAAGTCCAAAAAAGTGCTTAAGCTCCCTCAGATTCATGGTTACAACGATTTTAGTTCTAACGGCTTGGGGAAGAATATAGCGGGCATCCTCTTGATGAACACCTGCCTGAACAGATTCCATATACAGATCCCTCGCGTCTCTTATTAGATCGTACCACTTGTATGCCAAAATAACATCTTTGAGAATGCTTTCAGGTATTGTGAATTTATATTCCTCAAGCCTTCTTTGTATTGCAGATGTTATCCGCTCTCTGAGCCCAGGAACAACTGGAAGAACCTTTACTATATTTGCTCTTCTGACGAGGAATGGATCCGCATCTTGATACAGCAACTTTACTAAGTTCTCTGAACCCGTAGCCTTCCCATATCTCAGATATCCAATTTTTCTTTTGTTGTAGTATTTCAACATACCTTCAGGTATCCCCAACTGAGAAAGCATGAAGCGTGTATTCTCAAGAGCTTCCCTGCTTGAACTTACAAAGGTTACTTCTACCCGCTGGAACAACCCATCCTTGAACACAGTCTTTATGTGCCCATCGCCATCAAGATAGCCCCTCAAAAAGTGTGGCCATAATTCAGGGGGGACATCACTTATTATTCGTTTGAAACTTAGTACATTGGACTTTCTCTCCGTTACTCCCCATTTTCTGAGATCATCTATCAGCTTTCTGCTCCCAATCCAAATGCAAAGAGTATTCCTTCCTTTTTGTATTCTAACTTTGATACCCCCTCCCAATCTTTTTGCTATTTCTATCAGGAGTGTTTTCTCAAGGTTCTTCTGTTCAATAACAAGTGCGCTCTTTGACTTCAATATTGAGCCATCCGCCATTATGAAACCCAGGATATAAGCCTTATCTGGGCTGTCTATCTCTTCGAAATAGTTTTCATTCAATATTCTACCGTTGTAAACCTCTCCGGCTTTTCTGGGTGTGACTCCATAAGCTTTCAGTATTGAAAGCACAGAGGTTGGATGTAACCCAACAAGCCGACCTATTTGCCAAGTGGAGAGGCCATCTTCAAGATACCACTTTACTATCTCCTTCTCCTGGTTAATACTCAGCTTACAGTGAGGATTTCGTTTCTCACCAGCTGGTTCTGGAAGCTTGTGTTCTTTAAGTTTCACAGATGAAATAAACTGATATCTCTGACTCTGCTGAGTATAGCTTGCTATTCTGTGTCTTACAAGCTGATGACTTGCAACCCTGCTAATTCCTTCAATGGCAAATGTGAAGACCGCATGCTCTAAGATGCTCTCATGTCCATATGAGAGAACTTTTGGCAAATGTTTCTCTACATCAGCCTTTGTCGTTCTTTCAAAAGTTTCGCTTTTCCACTCGTCCCAATACGAAATCAATGCAGCCCAAGTTATGGTTTCCAAAGGTTTTGGTGTGTAGTTAATGAGCCTAACTTTTATCCTATCCATTAAAATCCCTCATTAAATAAAAGAGATAGGGATTTATTAGGGTTTTTGATAAAGTTTAAAGATTAGCTTTTCTGTTTGTATGCAAAATATATCATCACACCTAAAATCAAAAGGTATACTGGTAACGGAATCGGAGCACTTGTTTTTGTTTCCTCCTCCTCACTACCACTTACTGGACGATACTCCACAATTAGCCTGGAATCTCCGATTTTAACCCAATCGGTACGATCTGGAATTACCCTCATTGTAATCGTATGTGGATCCTCTTCCAGTATTTGAGATATAGTAGCTCTATCTCCTACCGATATTACTGTTGTTGACCACCTATTATTATAACCACCCTCCAAATACCCTATAAACACATCATTAGCATAAACCGGGATGTAATTCTTCTTATCAACATCATAAGCCTCAATGATAAAGGTCATTCTAACAATTTCTGAATAGTTTGAGGGAAGTGTATGAGTCCAAGTTATCTCTTGCCATGTTGTTTTATCACTGACGTCTTCTTGGATGTCTTCATACGATCTAATGTTATTCTCCCCGGCAATATAGTCAACTAAGAGTTTTGAAGAGTTAATGGCAACCCAATCATTTGAATGAGGTGTGACCTTAACAACTAAAATCCTTGTATTGTTAACAATCTGATTAATCAAATTCTCATCAGAGACTGTAAGTACTGTAGTTGTCCATTGATTATTGGCATTGCCGTTTAAATATCCGATAAACACATCATTTACATATACTTCTACATAATTGTCATAATCAACATCATAAGCCCGAATAACTAATGCAAAACGAAGTATTTTCGTATAATTTTCTGGGAGGTTATGAACCCAAACTATAGGATCAGGAGTTGCATCTTCTTGAATATTCTGTTGGGTATCCTCGTATCTTTCTCCTTCAGGGAGCCCTGCTGTATATTCGATGTAAAGAACCGATTCATCAATACCAACCCAATCATAACTTTTTCCCTGGACTTTTACAACAATAGCAAAGTTTGAAGCATTAAATATCTGTTCTAATTTAGTTTTGTTTGTAATGACAAAAGTTGTATTTGCCCATTTATTGTTATGCCCACCCTCCAAATATCCAATGAACACGTCATTTAAATAAACGGGGATGGTATTATCATAATCAACATCATAAGCCTCAATTGTGAGAACGAGTTTGTCCAACTTAGAGCAATTTGCCGGCAAATAATGAGACCATGTAATAACGCTGAATGTAGAGGTGGGGTGTATATTCTTCAACATGTCTAAATAAGAATCAGCACTAACCAACGGAAACAGAAAAATAAAAAACATTGATGCCATTATAACAATCAAATGCAATTTGCATTTCATGTCCTAAACCCTCTAAATGTATCACCTAACGCTATATTTATTTGTTTTTACTGAAAATTGGGTAGTATACTAAGAAGATTTGAGCCTATCGGTCAATACTCTTAAAAACACCTTTTCTGAACCGGTTATAAATCCAGAGGAGTGGCACATATGCCAATGGGACTAATAAATAACTGACGATTTGATGAGCACTATCAATTGAAATTCCACCCGTTGCTAAAACGACAATTATAATAATCCTCAATACATCTACAATGAATAGAAAAATAAAACCCATGCAAAGGAAAAAGATATCTTTAACATCCCCTCTTCCAAAGAGAAGGACATAAGATACCAGAAGCAAAAAAGGTAGTAACGGAGTACATGCCCCAATGATTTCAATGTGAACAATATCTCTAACAATAAGGGTTGCATTGATGATAGTCACAGAGTATCCCAGTAAGGATAGAACTAATGCGGAAACCTCCGTAATGGGTCTAATTAAAGAATGTTCAATAGGTCTCAGCAATACATACATTCCAAAAGTTAAGGCTAAGAGAAGGAAGAACTTTGAGACTAACGCTTTATGAATCCTCATATTTAGCCATTTTATGAATAGTTTTATAATCTTTTTCTATCCAGCAGTACTCTATATTTGGAAAGGAAAGAAGATTGCCTTTTAATCATGACTTTTCTTTTTTCAAGCCTTGCCCTTTAGGGCGGGGTACAGGGTTCAAAAA
>CAZTOS010000073.1:0-9553 GCA_964615185.1 uncultured Thermococci archaeon | reverse complement strand
TTAACATTCTCCTTCTGACTTAAAAACTTCACCCCTGATTTTGCTCCAAACCTCCATCTTCAAAAAACTAATAAATCAAAAAGATAAGACAGAATATAAGGGTGGTATTCGTGGATAATGGCGTGAAAGACCTTATCAAGCTTTGGGAATCTATTATCCCTGGAGAGAGTGTTTTAGCCGAATATGACTCTCTGGTGCTTCCTTACAAAGGATTTCACTATCTAATCAGCTGGGCTGAGGAAAAACAGTACCCAATAATAATTATTGACGTTCTTGATACTCTGTACCTCTACAAGGTTCAGCTTAAGCTCGCTGGGATAGATACCAGCATTATTGATAGAACCTCAGTGATTAAAATTGGGGGGAGACTTAATGTTGGAAATGCGTTGAAAAGGCTTCCAGCAAATGATATTCCCAAGATTCTCAAAGATTTTGAAAAATTTTACAGTGAATATCTCTCGAAAGTTCAAAATCAGTCTGGTGTAGTTATAGTATTGGGGCTTTCAAAACTCCTCCTTCTTGCAGAATCCAAGTTTGAAGGACTTATGATAATTGATCTCTTAATCAAATGTACGGGGGTCACAAACAGAGTGGCGTTTTACTTTGTTAATATTGATGTGCTCGAGAATGCCTCCTGCTATTTAATCCCTCTCTTAGAGGAGCTGGCGACTACCGTAATCAAAGTGGCAAGGGCAAGGAAAAAAGAGGATATCGAGCCATATGTCTATGTTACTGTTGCAAAGGCCATTAATGCGGAGCTTGAAGGACTTAAGATTAAGCTTTAAGTTAAGCTTCTTTTAACCTTCTATTCTTCCCTATTTAGAGAGACCTTAACCAGAATAAAACAGAAAAAGTCTATAATGGTTTTAAACACAAAAGGCACCCCAGCTCCAAAGCTCAGCAAAAGCCCGCCAAAAGAAGGGGCTGGGATTGAGACCAGTGTTGTCATTGTATTAATTGTTCCAAATGCTGACGTTTTCATATTCCTGAGGTATCTTTCAATTAGCAGGGGCAAAGCAGCAAAGCCAATCATTCCAAATGTTTTCCATACTAAATAAGCTAAAGCAAGAATCCAGCCTTTTCCAAGCGAGAATGCCAAAAGAGATGTAGCAACAACCAAATAGCTCAAACTCAAAGCATTGACAGGTTCAAATCTATCCACAAAAATACCAGCAAAGGTTCCTCCAAATGCTATTATTAGAGTTTGAGCTGAAATTAGGAATCCATAATCAAGAACGGAATATCCAAGTTCTCTCAGATAGAGTGGCACAATCCACTGCACTGCTTCAGTAGAGAATGAATTAAGGGAGTATAAGAAGAGTAGAGCTGTGAAAGATTTTGAGCTTAAAAGATTAAAGTTAAATGGATTTTGAGCTCTTTCTCTCTTGCTGTCTTTCAAAAACACCAGCAAAAGAAGGGAGAGTAGTAACCCAAAAAAGCCTATGAAGACAGCAACATCATATTTACCCATCTCATAGAGCTTGGCACCTACCGGAGCCGTCAGTGCGGGAGGAATCGAAGGTAGCACTCTTTGAACGAGCATATAAGTTAAACCCTTTCTCCTTTGGACTTGCTCCACTATGAAGAGAGACTTTGCTGGCATTCCGATACCAGAGCCAAGACTCATGAGAGGATAAACCAAAGATGCAAGGAGAGTATTATGGAGTAAAATTAATAATGGGGGAAAAGCATAAATGGTGTATCCTATGAGCAAGGTTCTTTTATAACCGAATACGTCAGCCATTTTACCCCCAATAAGATTTCCAAAGGCTCTCATCAGAAGTGCGAGGCTAAATACTAATCCTATTTTAGCTTTTGCTAATCCTAAGTCAAGGAGAAAATACTGGATATACATAATCCAGAGGGCATTTGAAGAGACCAATATTACGTTTGAGAGCGTGATCAGGGAGAGATTTTTGTTCATCTCCGCTTACTACTCAGAAAAGTTTTTAAGGTTTTTGAGGGAGGTTGTCATGGGGCAAAGTATGAGAGTATTCATATCATCTTCTCTAAAGAATAAGGAGCTTAACAAAAGGATAGCTGAGGTTCTTGAAGAGCACGGGTTTGGAGTTTATCTCCCTCAGAGAGACACTCCACAATCTAACGATATAGAGACTGTTTTCAGGGCAAACATTGAGGGTATTAAAAAAGCAGATGTTGTAGTTGCCGTCCTAATCAATTATGGACGTGACCTTGGATTTGAAGTTGGTTTTGCTTATGGACTTGGGAAGCCAATAATTGGCCTGACAAATGATGAGAGTTATAAAGAGGACAAGATGATTGCAGGGGCACTTACAGATACGGCAAAGGTTGAAGTGTTCTTTTGGTTTAATGATCTCTGTTCCATAAAGGAAATTTGCAAGCACTTGTAGCCAATTTTCGCTCAGCTTTCCTTCTTCTAAGATCGCCATCTTAACTTGGAGCTCCTCCAAAGCCTCCTGACTGACATAATTGATAAAGTGCTCTTTGTCAAGGAGACCTATGAGCAGGGAAGCTAAGCCTCCTGGTTTTATCATGGCAGCCAGGATAACGTTGGTGTCCATGACGAGCTTCATTTCTTTGCACCTTTGAGCCCCTTCCACTTCCTGTCAACATCTTCGAGAATGTCCTTGATCTCTGACCATTCGTCTTCGATCTCCTCAGTAAGGAGTTTCTGAAGGGCTTACCTTGACTTTGCCTTGGCTTCTTCTGGCGTGATTGTTTTCGCCTTCTCTCTCGCTTTCTCCATCATTATTTGTCCAAGTGTTAGTGTTACCGCGTATTTGATGAAGTCAGAGCGGCTCTTGAATTCGCCTTCCTTTACGAGTTCATCTATCTTTTTGATTATGTATTTTGGGAACCTCACTGAGACTGGAGACTCTACAACCTGAGCCATTGGCATCACCAAATACGATTGTAATACAATTGTATTTAAACTTTCTGGATAACAAAAGAAAAAGTTAGTGTTGTTATCATGCTAACTTTTTGGCTTCGGCACTCTTATAATAAGTCTCCATTTTGCTCTATATGATTTATCTCCAACAGTTCTGTAGTTTCTCAGGCTTCTTCTCTGAATTAACATTTTTGTGTCGTAACAAAACTTATATAACTGAAAAACTTTTAAAAAGTTGTGAGGTGCTTGAGATGGTAATGTTAGGGAGTGTGAGGGAGTATTTAGGGGAGATTATCCCTGCAGGAATTTTGCTGCTATCATATGATCAGTATTCTCTTGGCTGGAAGATTGGGGTTAGGTTAGCAAAAGAAGAGATAGACTCGGGAGGATTTGCTCTTTTGACGAATATTGCTGTTCCTTTCAGGAAGCTCTGTGTAAGAATGAGGGCTGCGGGTTTGGATGTTATTAAAGAGGGGGAGAAAGGGAATTTGGCAGTTATTCATGTGTTTAAAGAGGATCTCCCATATGACTTTGTTTATGATGTTGGAGATGTGGATGAGAATACATTTATCCCAAAATATGTTGAAGTCAAAAAGCAGATAGTCAGAAAATACGGTTTAGATAAAAGAAGGGTACTTCACGTATTCGTAACATTAGATACGTTCTATGGAAGATTTGGAGAAAATGTCACAAGGAAGTTATTTATGAACCGTCTACAGATTGGGGAGGATTTGGTAAAGAAGGGACTTCACTTCTGGGATGTTCTCATTGTTAACAGGGATAGCATCCCCAAAGAGCTTCACTCTTGGATGATTACGATAAGTGATTACGTTATCATGACTCAGGGTATTTTAAAGGAACAGGAATTTGTTGAGAATATTGCGGTAATAAAGGGAGTATCCAAAGACTTTAAACCAGTGGTACTTCAGGTGAAAACTCCAACCATATTAGTTTCTCCGGGAGGTGTTTACTAGTTTGATATCAATTCTTCCTTTAGCCAACTTAAAAAGCTTAAAAAACAGACTTGCCGACTATAGAGCGGTGAAGTGAAAAATGGCGATCTACTTCATAGGGCTGGGATTACATGATGAAAAGGATATCACGCTCAAGGGTCTTGAGATAGCGAGAAAATGTGATATAGTCTTTGCAGAATTTTACACATCTCTGCTTGCAGGAACAAGGATAGAGAAAATCGAGGAGCTGATTGAGAAGCCGATTAGAGTTTTAAATAGGGAAGAGGTAGAGCTTAATTTTGAGCGGATTGTCCTAAGTGAGGCTAAAAGCAAGGATGTGGCATTTTTAACCGCTGGCGACCCTATGGTGGCAACAACTCATGCCGATTTAAGAATCAGAGCAAAGCAGATGGGAATTGAAAGCTACGTAATCCACGCTCCCTCCATTTACTCAGCTGTCTCAATCACGGGATTGCAGATTTACAAGTTTGGTAAAAGTGCAACGATTGCTTACCCTGAAAAGAATTGGTTCCCCACGAGTCACTACGACGTGATAAAGGAGAACAAGGAAAGGGGATTACACACATTGCTTTTCCTCGATATAAAAGCTGATCAAGGGAGATATATGACAGCAAACGAAGCTATGGAAATTCTTCTCCAAGTTGAGGAGATGAAGAAGCAGAATGTGTTTACGCCTGAAACTTTTGTGGTAGTCTTAGCAAGGGCTGGTTCACTCAATCCTACACTTAAAGCTGGTTATGTGAAAGACATGATAAAAGAAGATTTTAGAAAGCAACCCCACATAATGGTAGTTCCGGGAAGACTTCACATAGTTGAGAAGGAGTACCTTGTAGCATTTGCTGATGCTCCGGAGGAGATACTTAGGCGGAGAGATTTATAGCGAAAGCTTTATATTTTTCGCTCTTTTCATTATTGCCGGGAATGGGCCCGTGGTCTAGACTGGTTATGACGCCGCCCTCACAAGGCGGAGGTCCGGGGTTCAAGTCCCCGCGGGCCCACCAGATGACGAGGGGAAGGAGAACCTTCCCCTCTCTTTGCGACTTTTCGTCGCAAAGTGCCCAGCGCGAAGCGCTGGTGCATCTCTCTGACTTCTCCCCACTACTGGGGAAACTACGTTTCCCACGCCCTTCCTTTTCTCTTAACCTACTGGGGGGGCTAACGCCCCCACGACCCCCAGATAAATTTTTGAAGAAATTATGCTTCCTAATCATCTTTTCGTGTCTCTAACTGGGCTTCGCACAACCAAAGTAAATCTTAAAAATCAAGCCTAAAAATCAAAGCACGGGGGTGGAGGGATGGCGGTGTTGAAAGCAATAAAGGTCAAGGACAGGGATGGTGAGATATTCTTCAGATGCCCAAGATGTGGGATGGTCTTTAAGAGGAGCAAAGATTACATCAAGCACATAAACAGGGCACACGGCCATCTCTTCAAGAAGTGAACCCTTTTCTTAATTTTTATTCAAGGAGAAAAGCAAAGGGATGAGGAAACAGCCAGGACCCTGAGTTGTGATGAGCGGTTGGGCTTTCCGACCGACTACTCCTTAAGATTTATCTCCTTTATCAGCTTTACTATAAAGGTCTTCCCAACTTTTTCCCTTGTCACAAGTTGCTTCTTCTCAAGCTCTTGAACTATTCTGCTTACAGTAGGTCTCGAATATCCAGTCAGCTCTGGCAAATCCTCTTGCTTGACCTTTCCACCTTTCTCAAGTATTGCCTTAACAACTATTCTCTCCTTTTCAGTTAAAACTTCAATTGGAACTCTGTTTGCTGCCCACTTCTTCTTTGCCCAGTAGAGAATTATTGGGACGGCAATTGCGAGAGATAGCACAGCACCAATGACAACCCATGGAATTGGGGATGCTTCCTCTGGTTTTGAAATTGGTGGGGGTCCTATTTGGTGCCCAAGCCAATATGTTTCATAACCTAACTCTTGGAGTTTCTTTTCAACAGTTTCATTTAATCCAGTTCCAACTATTACGACTAACTTTGGATGAAGCTTGTTCAGTCCTGCTATTGTGTGCTCAGATAGATCATTTTCCAGAGTTAGGAGTAGAGGAAGCTCATATTCCATTGCAAACTTTGCCGCAGCCAATGCGGATCCATAATCCATTGCACTTGCCAAGACTACTGTATTTGAACCTTGAGGATAAAAATAAACTGCCAGCTTTTCGGCGGTTTCTGTCCTGACCTCTCCTCCTATTCTTGTAGCACTGAAGCCAAGGGAGAGAAGTTCATCTTCAACCTCCTTGCTCACGGCATTTGAATTTCCAACAATCAGCACGTTCTTCCATCCAAGCTGAGCATAGGAGTAAAGTTGAGCTTTTGTTTTATCATCAAGCATTTTGGGATTAACTGGGAGAATTGGAGCATTTATAAGCTTAGAATATGGAAGTGCCACAATATAATCAATTAAATCATCGTTTCTAACGATTATTAAATCATACTGGGGTTTGTTTTCCTGTGCTTTTACGGGAAGAAGAGTGAAGCTCACCAGAGACACTGCCAGCAATATGAGCAGTGAAAGTGAAATCCAGACTTTATTCTTCAATCTTATCACCAGAATAAAGCTAAAAGAAAAGAGTTTAAAAGGTTTTTTGAAGGCTTAAAGCTCAAAGGTTTCTCCAGGCTTGAGGATTATGACCTCTGCTTTGTCCCCAACAAGCTTCTTAAACTCCTCTGGATTCTGCGCAATTGGCGGCCAGGTGTTGTAGTGCATTGGAATGACGTATTTGGGCTTTAGCAGTTCAACAGCCTTTGCTGCCTCTTTTGGTCCCATTGTAAAGTGTCCTCCGATTGGAAGCAAAGCAACATCAATTCCATAAAGCTCGGCAAACAGTTCCATGTCCTTAAAGACGTAGGTGTCTCCAGCGTGATAAATCTTTACTCCATCAATTTCCACGATGTATCCACATGCATTGCCCACCATGAAGCCTTCATCTGCTCCGCTTGAATGCCAGGCTGGGACTTGGACGATCTTTACTCCCTCTATTTCAGTTGGGCCGTAGTTCATTCCAATCGTTGTTATGCCTTTGTTTTTTTCAACAAGGTAGCTCGCTATGTCATACATTGCCACAATTTTTGCCCCAGTCTTTTGTGCGATTTTCACAGTGTCACCAACATGGTCGCCATGCATGTGGGTGACTAAAATCAGGTCAACCTTGTCAAAGTCCTCTGGCTTTGCGGCTGCGGCTGGATTTCCTGTTAAAAATGGATCAATGAGAATTCTCTTGCTTCCATAAATCTCAAAGGCAGCATGTCCTAAAAACCTTATCTTCACCATCTTTATCACCTCCAGAAGGTACATTTGGAATAATAACAAAAGATTACTTAAACGTTTCGAAAGGGTGGTTTAAACATCCAAGCTAAACTCAAGTTGGAATATTAAATTTACCGAAGTTTCGTTTGTGATGAAAAGGACTTTACATATATCTGAACATTGATGCTGCTTTTGTCCCATTGAGGACTATTTTCCTTTATTTATGCTCAAAAACGTCTAACTGTCTATTTTCGGAAAGCTTATATAGACTTTTACCGATGTAAAATTCGGTGATTGTAAAAATGACGTTCGATTATTTCTTCAAACCTAAGGCAATAGCTGTAATTGGCGCTTCTAATGATCCCTTAAAGCTTGGTTACGAGGTTTTCAAGAACCTTAAGAAGTACAAAGATGGCAAAGTTTATCCAGTAAACGTAAAAGATGAAGTTGTTCAAGGAGTTAAAGCTTACAAGAATGTCAAAGACATTCCAGACGAAGTGGATTTGGCAGTAATCGTTGTTCCAAAGCGTTTTGTCAAGCAGACAGTAATTGACTGTGGTGAAAAAGGAGTGAAAGGAATAGTTCTCATCACGGCCGGATTTGGGGAGACTGGAGAAGAAGGGAAAAGAGAAGAGAGGGAGCTCGTTGAGATCGCTCACAAGTATGGCATTAGGATTATTGGTCCAAACTGTGTCGGAATAATGAATACTCACAACGATATGAATGCAACATTCATCATGGATGCAAGGAAGGGAGACATAGCATTTGTTTCCCAGAGCGGTGCGTTGGGAGCTGGAATTGTTTATAAAACTGTCAAGGAAGGGATTGGCTTTTCTAAGTTCATAAGCATTGGAAACATGGCTGATGTTGACTTTTCAGAATTCATGGAGTACTTAGCCGATGATGAAGAGAGCAAGGCAATAGCTCTGTACATTGAAGGTATCAAAGACGGAAGGAAGTTTATGGAAGTTGCCAAAAGGGTCACCAAGAAGAAGCCTGTCATTGTCCTCAAGGCTGGAAAGAGCGAGAGCGGAGCGAGGGCTGCTTCAAGTCATACGGGTTCATTAGCTGGAAGCTACAAGATTTATAAGGCGGCATTTAAGCAGACCGGTATTTTGGTTGCGAATACAATTGATGAGATGCTCAGCATGGCAAGAGCGTTTACTCAACCTCTTCCAAAGGGCAACAGAGTTGCAATTATGACAAATGCTGGCGGTCCTGGAGTGTTAACGGCTGATGAAATTGACAAGCACGGGCTTAAGTTAGCCAACTTAAAGGAGGAGACAATGCAAAAACTTAAGGAGTTCTTACCTCCAATGGCCGCTGTTAAGAATCCAGTGGATATGATAGCAAGCGCAAGGGGAGAAGAGTACTACAAGACTGCCAAGCTGCTTTTAGAGGATGAAAATGTTGATATGCTCATTGCAATTTGTGTTGTACCTACATTTGCTGGAATGACCCCAACGGAGCATGCTGAAGGCGTTATAAGAGCGGTGAAGGAAGTTAACAACGGAAAGCCCGTTTTAGCATTGTTCATGGCTGGCTATGTCAGCGAGCCAGCTAAAGAGCTCCTTGAGAAAGAAGGCATTCCAGCGTATGAAAGACCTGAAGATGTGGGAATAGCGGCATATGCCCTTTGGGAAATCGCAAGGAGAAGGAATAAATGAGGAGGGAGTTATATGGCAAAAGTTACTGACATAGTTTTGTGGGATAAGCCCGGGGAAAGGGTTCTCCTTTTAGGAAATCATGCAATTGCAAGAGGTGCCCTTGAGGCAAACATAGCCGTTTTCGCGGCTTACCCCGGAACGCCGAGTTCTGAGCTTACGGACACAATGGCTGCTGTTGCAGAAAAAGCAGGCGTTTATATGGAGTATTCAGCCAATGAAAAGGTTGCATTTGAGACGGCATTAAGTGCGGCATGGTCTGGACTGAGAGCTATGACGGCAATGAAGCATGTTGGATTGAACGTTGCCGCAGACACTTTTCTCAGCGCTGTAGGAATGGGTGTTGAAGGTGGGTTTGTCATAATGGTTGCCGATGACCCAAGTATGTGGTCATCACAGAACGAGCAGGATACAAGGGTTTATGCAAAGTTCGCTAACGTTCCAGTTCTTGAGCCTTCAAGCCCGCATGAAGCAAAGGAAATGACAAAATACGCCTTTGAGCTCAGTGAGAAGTTCAAGCATTTCGTGATTTTGAGGACAACGACAAGGATTTCACACGCAAGGGGAGATGTCGTTTTAGGTGAACTCCCGGAGGAGATTAAGCAGGCAAAGAGGAAATTTGGCGACTTCAAGAAAGATCCGTCAAGGTTCGTTGATGTCCCATCCAACGCAAGAAGGTTCCACCCACAAATCCTTGAAAAGATTGAGAAGATTAGGGAAGAGTTAGCCGAATGTCCATTTAACTGGATTGAAGGCAAAGAAGACGCTAAAGTGGGTATCATAGCCC
>CAZTOS010000072.1:0-9916 GCA_964615185.1 uncultured Thermococci archaeon | reverse complement strand
TCAACATCTCCTCCGAGACCTTCAGTGATTTTGTATTCCTTTGCATTTGGATGTCCAAAGCTCCCACCACCGTGAACCAATATGAAGGCCTCCTTTGGATAAAACTGAGCAATTTCCTCAGCTATCTGCTCCACTATGTGCTTGTGGAATGAGTATTCTTTCTCTTTGTCACTTATTACACTTCCACCAAGTTTTATGATTATCATCACGAACACCAAAAGAAATTTAAAGAAAGCAAAGTTATAGCAGTTTTGGTTCAGGTTTGGTATTAGTTAAAGAATATCATTTACTTGATTTCAGCCAGTTTATAAAAATCCGAGCCCATATTAGAGATATAGTTATGACAGTTAGTACGAAAAGAAGTAATCCTAGGTATGAAATAAATTCAGGCCTCTGATAAGTACAAGAAGGGATGTTACCCTTTAATATGCCAATAATACCTACCTCATACCCAAGAAGCATTTTGAAAGCTAAGAGAAAGGTAATAATCACACTTAGAATTAGCGAATTCACATTTTCACGATATAGCCAAGTGAAGAGTAGTGTTGCCCCACCTAACATCAAAAATAATGCGGAGACTCCTAGAGTAATCTCAACTGCGTCAGGGGTCCTTGAAATATGGATTCTCTTTGTTTAATTGGTAATCTATGACATATGTTAAGCCCAGAAGAATTAAAAGAACAGCTATACCTCGCATCAAGCCCTTAATTATACTCACCATCTGCATAGTATCACCCTCATGTTAATTCTCATCCTAACTGTCTTTCGCTCCAAACCACAGGAGAAACATATTTCCAGTTGCAAGTATAAAAACAACGAGGGAAATCAATTCAGGTATCCTAAGAGGTATCCCCCTAGTAAGGGTATGTATCAATGGTTTAAAGCCGAGAAAATAGAAGTAAAATGCCACAAATCCAAGCACTACACTAGCGAATACCTTCAAAACGATGATTCTCAAATCAATAAAGGAAATTAATGCTATAAGAATGCTCAAAAAAAGAAGTAACTGGGCAAACCCTATAACTTCAGGAGGAAAATCTATACCAACTATAATCTGAATACCATAGTAAGCTCCGATGCCAAAAAGAAGTAACGCTAAAAGTCTCATCAGGATTTTAAGCAAAGAGGTATTCATTTTTGTGACCTCCAGTTTCTGAATAAAATTATAAAAAGAAACTCTAAACTTTACCTGTCTTCTTGCTTAAGAATATATTTCTCATAATACCACCAAACATCTTCTATCATCATTTGTTTTATTCCATATTTTTCTGCAACATCTCGAGGTCCAACGTTAACGTCAAAGACATCTTTTGACTTTAAAATTCTTACCAATTCCTCTTTTGGTGCAATAACTTTTGCCGAAATGAATCCCTCAATTAGTTTGAACTCCTTAATACCTTGCTTTTCCTGAAGTTCTTTCCTTAGATTTTCCTCAAGACGCTTGAGTTTTTCTGACTCGTTCACTTCTAAGGGATAGGGCATCTGGCCAATACCCACTGGATATGATTTGTATCTCACTGCTACAATCTTAACATTATTTCCTAAAAGCCTTAGTAGCTCTGACTTTCTAAGGGGTCTCTTAAACGTAATTGTAGCACTAACAACCTCTCCATCTCTCAAGCTGTTCAAACGTTCCCTATTCTGCTGAACAAAAGCAAAAAGCTCCTCCTTACTGGTCACGTTCGGAATAACAGCAAGGTAGCCATTTCTGACCAGAACAACATCATGTTGAAGTTTTAAGAATTTTACATTCTCACTGTTATTAATGGAATAATAGTGACCTCTGGAATACTATTTGTGTTTTGTAGAGATGATGCTTCAAGCAACAATGTCGATGATACTATTAATAGCACAGCAAGCGCTCCAAATATTACAATTTTTCTCATTTTCATCACCTCAAGCTCCTTCAGTTTGTTCAGTCATTGTACACCAATCAAAACACCATGGAGGTGTTGGGAGGTACCAAGGTACGCATCCAGCATATTCGGACTCACTCCATAAAGTGAAAGTAGTTCCCCTATCCTCCGGATCCCTCCAGAATTCCACATATACAACGTACCATGTATCAGGTGTCAGTTCATCGGAATTAATTACTTTGAGTTCGAACTCCTCATCTCCTCCAAAGTCTGCTTCTTCTGTCCACATATCAGTAGGGTTTGGAAGTGTAGTCCAATAAGAACCTATAACAATTATTTCTCCAGTCTCCTCTTGTATCATGTAATCCCCAAACATCTCTATCTCTTCTAATTTCGTATTGGTAATATGCATCTAGTGCCAAAAATGCCTCTAAATTTTCGTAAGACCAAACAAAACTTTGCTGTGTTTCTGCATAATTTGGAGAATCTGGATAAATCATTACGCTAACAGAAGTCCACGAGCTTGGTGCCCAATTACAATCTGTACAACTGCCACCAGCTATTACTTGTTGTATCCCTACAGCAATTAGTAACAACCCAACAAGTAGTGCGAGCAGTCTTTTCATGCATGCACCTCCTACCGAATATTGCAACAATATTTTTGACTTCAAAACTTATAAATTTTTCCTTTTAGGAGTTTTAACTTGCTCCAGTTCCTAACTCGTGAAGTTATTACTTTCTAACTGCATCTTCAAGAACTCAATTAGCCAAAAGAAACCTGAGTAAGGGAATGAACAAAGAAGAGCATTATTGTGTAACATCCTCAATCCTAAGTCCCTCTCTGCTAATCTTCGTTATCATTGGCATCCCTCCGGCAATCTTTATTGCTGTTGCTACTTCACTCTGCTTTCCTGGAGCTAAGGCGTACATACATCCCCCACCACCGGCGCCCGTAATTTTTGCCCCCAAAGCACCGGCTTCCCTTGAAGCATACACTAAATCACTCAAGCTCTTTGTTGAGACCCCAAGAGCATCAAGCAAACCATGATTTATGTTCATGAGTTGCCCAAGAAGCTGGAATTTAATTTCCTTATCATAATCCGCCAGAATAACCTCTTTAGCTTTCTCAACGACCTTCCCCATTGAGTTCAGGATTGGGGTTATAATATCGGGCATCTCCTCAAAGCTCCTTCTCACCTTTGCAACCAACTCCTTGGTACTGCCGCTCGAGCCAGTATATCCAACAACGATTGGCAGTTCTATTGCCGGTAACTTCTCAAAAGTGCCCTTCTCATAGTAGAGGAAGCCACCAACTGCGGAAACCGTCGGGTCAATTCCGCTCGAAGCTCCTTGGACTAAAAGCTCAGTTTTATGTCCAAGCTTTGCCACTTCTTCCTTTGTGAGCTCCAGACCTAAAAGTCTTGAAACTGCACCGATTGTTGCAACTGCTACAGCGGCTGAGGAGCCTAAACCAGCACCAACAGGGATTTGGGATGTAATTGAAACAGTTACTCCCTTTCTTTGCCCAGCCTCTTCCATTACAAGGTCTATTGCCTCTCTTACGTAGCTCAAAACTTCAGCTGCTCTTCCATAATCCGTTTCAAAGTAGATTTCCTTATCGGAAAACGAAACAGTTAAGCCGGGCACTCTAATGTCTTTCGCCTCAATCCTAATTCTCCCGTTCTTGTTGAACTCAGCCCAAACATACGTTCTCAAATCAATAGCAGCAGCTATGGCAGGTTTTCCATAAACAACACTGTGCTCACCAAAGAGAATAATTTTAGCTGGAGCTGAAGCAAGAACCCTCATTTTGAACCCTCCCTCTTCATAACTTTAAATAATTCAGATTCCAGCTTTGGCAAATCTGAGACTATAGTTTGCCAGACGATCTCCAAATCAACCCCAAAATAAGCATGAATAAGCCTGCTCCTCATTCCAGCAATTTCTTTCCAAGGAATTTGAGGACATTTTTGCCTGATTTCTTCTGAAACATTTTTGGCAGCTTCTCCTATAATTTCCAGGTTTCTTAAAACTGCGTCAATAGTCTTTTCATCCCTTATGAAGTCTCTAAAAGACATGCCAGCAGTGTAACGTTTTATCTTTTTAATTGACGTAAGGATATCCTCAATATACAAATATGGGTCTCTCATACATATTTCACCTCTTGGAGAATTTGCTTTCTAATTCGCTTCTTCAATGCTTTTTTTGTAACCAGATCAACTTTAATCCCAAGTAAGGCTTCAAGATATTCTTGGAGCTTAATGAACTCAATAAATCCAATAGGCCTGTGAAATTCAACCAAAATGTCAATATCACTTGTTTCCTTTTGCTCTCCTCTTGAATAAGACCCGAAGATGCCAATTCTCTTAACTCCAAATTTTTCAGAGAGTTCTTTTTTATGAGTCTGAAGTATCTTTTGTATCTCTTCGAGAGTCTTCATTCTATCCCCTCCAAACCAATGTAATCATATTAAAATCCTTGAATTCTTCAATGGTCCTGTATGCAATGCCGTACAAAAACTTGCCCATGATAGTTATCTGAAAACTCTTCAGGGACTTTCATTCTAAATTTAAAATCCTCTGTGCCGTCGTAATAAATGCACAAATCACCATCACTAATTCTCCTTGTCGCATCTTTAATTTTCATGGTTTTGAGTATGCTGATGGAACTTATTTTCCTTTTGGTCTCAAAAATAGTAAAAAAGTGTCAGGGCTTTCTCATCACAACTGACGCATAGCCAACTATTGCATCCGTACTTCTGCTGACCTCAAAGCTTGTAGTGTAATGCAAGAGCTCTGCTTCAAGGGCTCCAGCTAATCTTGAAAACACTATTGCAGTGGCAACTCCACCTGGGCCACACATTGTATGATCCATTTTCCTTATTTCATTAAACATACCTTTGTAATCAAACTCGAGAATTCTCTGAATAATCCTGAAGTCCCATTCCTTAATTCTGCCGAGCAAGTCTTCTCCTCTCGCCCTGAAAGGAACGTAGCCGTACATGTAGCCATAGTGCATCATGTCAGTGCTTGCAATAACAACAACGTCTCTGCCAAGCTCATGAGATGCTTCAAAAATTGCTTTTCCTAAGTCCTCAGCAACCTCCTCATCTTGAAGCCCAAGATTTATCGGCACTATTTTGATTTTCTTACCTGCTTTATCAGCTATGTACTGTATAAATGGTAGTTGAACCTCTATGGAATGCTCATACTTGTGAGCCAGCTCATCCAAGTCAGCAATGCTGGAATTCTTAACAATTGCTCCTGCTAATTCAGCATCAACTTCAACTTCCCCTAACGGAGTGATCCATTCTCCCTCAGGATATACGGCAACGGGTGAACCCAAGCCCGTATGATTGGGCCCTATTATGACGAATGTCTCTGGGAGGCCATCTTCATAAATAGCTTTATATGTTCTTGAAGCCGTATAACCAGAGAAAACATAACCGGCATGAGGTGCAACGCCTGCTGTTATCTTTCTCTCACTGCCAAGCTCTCCTAAGTCACTGAAAAAGCGCTCAAGCATTATCACAAGCTCTTCCCCAGTTGGATAAAAACTGCCAGCTACGGCAGGATACCTACTCATCCCTACCACCCAAAATAAGTTGGGCAAGAAGGCTTATAGAATTTTGGTCAATCAATGATTAAGATAAAGTGAAGCTGGAAAATGAAAAGAGAGCTTAAGTCCTAACAATCCTCATCTCAAAGTCTTCAACTGGAACCTTGAAGTCCTCTCTGCTCTCGATTTCTTTGCGGTTGTAGAGGATTTCCCTTGCAAGTATCCAGTAAATTAAAGCTAAAGCCTTTCTACCCTTGTTGTTTGTTGGGATTGCCAAGTCAACGTAGCTGAGCAAGTTCTCAGTGTCAACTAAGGCTACAATTGGAATTCCAACTTCAACAGCTTCCTTGAGTGCCTGGTGGTCAGCCCTTGGGTCTGTGACAATAAGAACATCTGGCTCAAAGAAGTTCTTAACCGCTGGGTTTGTCATTGTTCCTGGGAGGAATCTTCCAGGCATTGCTCTTGCACCAGTGACTTCACCAAACTTTTTAACAGGCTTCTGACCGTAGAGCCTAACGCTAACCGCCAAAATCTTATCTGGCTCGAATTTCGCGAGGAACTTACCAGCTATGCGGAGCCTTTCATCTGTCTTTCTAACATCTAAAACGTAAAGACCATCTTGTCTAACCCTATAGATGAATTTCTTCATATCCTTGGTTTTCTGCTGTGTTCCAATGTGAACTCCAGCTGCCAAGTATTGGTCGAGTGGAACCAAATACTCATCCATTTCTTTCACCCCTCAAATGTTATTATCCTTCCTCTTTCACCCAAATCCTCAGCTATCCTAATCAGTTCGTTTATTTTAACGAGCGAATCTTTGTAGAGCATTATAGCTGGGCATTTAAGCCCAACAGCCATGTGAGGCAGAGCCTCATCAGCCGATTCAAACTTTGCCTCAGCCAATATAGGCGTAATCCTCTCGGATTTCGCATCATTCACAAGGTTGTATAAATCGGTGAGTGTGCCGAGGTTTATAGGCTTTATTGAAAGCGCGTTGTAGTACCTCCTATCAAGTATATCCTTCTCCTTAAAGAGGTATTCGCCGTCAACAAAAACTCCATGTGTGCTGGCAATGAGCTCAAGGAAAAGCTCCTCGGTGCCAATTGGTTTTATGTAGACTATGTTGTTGTCTTCTACAATCCTAAGGACTTCTTCAAGCTCAAGTGGTCTTTTTTGGACAAGTCCTATTGCAATATCTAATCCAAGCTCATCGCTTGCAGTTTCTGAAGCCTTTGAAAGTTCTTCAACACTGATTTTTTCTGTATGCTCTTCAATCTTGACCATTGCATCAACAACATCTGTTATCTCCATCAAATCTTTAACCATGACGTAGTAGTCAAAAGCTTCATCACTTGCAAAGCCAATGAGTGGAACCGGAAGCTCCGTTGTAAATGTTCCACCAATGTAGCTGTAGAGAGGCATCTTTTTGACGTTAGCTGCAGCTTTTGCAATGGCTATTGAAACAGCTAATGCGGTGTTGGCACCTATGTGGCTTAAATTGTCAGTTCCATCAATTTCCCAGAGGTAGCTGTCAATGAGCTCCTGTTCTTGAGCATCAAAACCAATGAGCTCAGGCCCTATGATCTCATCCACTTCACTAACAGCTCTGTGAGCTTCAACAACATATAAGGAAGGGTTCTCATCAATAGGAGCCGCAAATCTCCCAAAGCCAGAGCTGGTTATAACGTCAACTTCAATTGAATATTTGCCGCCTTTGAGGATCGCAACCCTACCCACAACGTTCTCTATTATCGTCATCTTTCATCAGCTCGGCCTTATAACGGTTATTGGTATTATACCTTTTTCAAACTCCAATATTGCAGCATCCAACGGGGTTATGCCCTCTGGAACGTCAATTAAGACGGGAGCTCCCATTGCTATCTGCAGTGCCCTTGCTCCAATGATTCTCGCCTTTTCAAATCTCGTGTACTTAAACATGTTTATCACCTATGCCAATTTTGGTGGGGCCGCCGGGATTTGAACCCGGGTCTCCGGCGCCCCAGGCCGAGAGGATGGACCAAGCTACCCCACGGCCCCACCTAAAGAAATGTGGTTTTTTAATACACCCTATACTGCATGATGTCATCAATCAACTCAACATGAGTGAGGAGCATTCTTCTGCAGCAGTATCTCTCCAATCCAAGGTCGTCGAGCACTTTCTCAGGATCTTCGCCTTTCTCGACGCGCTCTTTAAAGATATAGTACTTATCACCTATGACCTTTCCACATGTAAAGCATCTCACGGGGACTATCAACCAAATCACCTTTTTAAAGTTTTTAACCCTAAACTAAAGTGTTAAAAGGAAGCAAACTAATTCAACGGTAGCTCTTTTGTCTCTTTGCTCTTGGACCTTTTGTTGACCTGTTTGGCTTGTGTGGCTCTGTTCTTCTGCTGTCACCGACAAGCATTGTTCTGTCGTACTTCATGAACTTGTCCTTGAGATTCACATCTCCCGTCCACTCTACTAAGGCCCTTGCAATTGCAACTCTTGCAGCCTCAGCCTGTCCCATGAATCCGCCGCCTTGCACTTTGACATCAATGTCAACTTTGCTAACGATTTCCTCACCAGCCAAGATAAGCGGCTCAAGGATAGTGAATCTTGCAATCTCGGGCTCAATAATCTCAACGGGCTTGTTGTTAATCCTAACTCTACCCTTACCTTCTCTGATTGTTGCCCTTGCAATTGCGGTCTTTCTCTTTCCAGCCGTTTGAATGATCCTCATCA
Source organism: uncultured Thermococci archaeon (assembly GCA_964615185.1). Classification (GTDB taxonomy): domain Archaea; phylum Methanobacteriota_B; class Thermococci; order Thermococcales; family Thermococcaceae; genus Thermococcus_B. The sequence continues at coordinate 1,776 of CAZTOS010000072.1, read as the reverse complement.
TTATCACCTCAGAACTTTCCACCCAAATACTTTGCAACCTCTCCAACCGTCACATACTTAGGCGTCTTAAGCCTCGACATGTGTGCTTCCATTATTGTCTCAAACTCTTTTCCTTCAAACTCCTTTGGAACACCGGCGTAAACTTTGAGTCTCTTGAAAGCCTTCCTTCCTTTCTCAGTCTTCCATGGAAGCATTCCTCTTATTGTTCTCCTAACAATCTCATCACTTCTCTTTGGATAGAACGGGCCTCTTCTTGGGTTTGTTCTTGTTCTAAGCTCAGTTCTCTGCTTATACTTTGCAAAAATGTCCTCTCTGTTTCCAGTGATTATAGCCTTTTCAGCATTTACAATGATAACCTCTTCCCCTTCAAGGAGCATTTTAGCAACTTTTGATGCAAGTCTTCCCAATATGAGACCTTCAGCGTTAATAATTCTCATAGGTCATCACTCCATTATGATTACTCCACTACCTTTTGGATTTCTCTCGATTAACTCTTCAATTGTTATTGCCTCTCCACCAGCGCTGATAATCTTTTCTTTAGCTTTTTCGCTGAACTTCCATGCAGCAACGATAACCTTGTGGTCAAGATTTCCTGCACCCAAAACGCTTCCTGGGACTATAACAACATCTCCTTCCTTTGTGTATCTGTTGATTTTGCTGACGTTTACCTCAGCCCTCTGTCTTCTTGGTCTTTCGAGACGCCAAGCTATGTCCTTCCATATTTTTGCTCCTTCCTCGTTTGACTTCTTCCTTAAATACCTTATAAGCCTTCTCAAATTAATATCAGTTGGACCAGTTCTCTTCATGAACATTCCTCCTCAATTCCTTCTCGCACCGAGGGACGGGGTGATCATTATGGTGCGGGGGCGGGGATTTGAACCCCGGAACCCCTGCGGGACGGGACCCTGAATCCCGCGCCTTTGACCAGGCTCGGCAACCCCCGCACTACGGCTATTCGGCTAATTTATGAAGCTCGTTTATAAATTTATCGCTCTTTCTCATTAAAATCTTGAGCGCTATGCTTACCATTTCCTCAACAGGGAGTTCTCCATTGCTTTCCACTGTAAACACGAATGTATTTGGCACAATTTCCTGTTTAATCAGAGTGCCCATGTACTGCTCAAATTCTCTTGGAAGATAGAATGCACTAATTGTTGTTATTATCAGCCCCCCTTCTGTTTCCTCAATGGGCAGTTTCCTTTTCTTTGCCAGCTTCTTTATTTTCTCCCACTCTGGAACCTCTTTACTTACATAGATCTTTGTGAGGTACTTGTAGTAAGCAAAACCTGGTTGCCACTTCGCATGGTCTTTTCCTCTGCCAAGCTTAGCATAAGCGTTAAAAGTCAATTTTTGACCTTCAGCCAGCTTTACAATGGGTATATTTGGTGTTACAGGCTTAACATCAGGATCATCACTCTTTAAATCACCCGAGTAAACTATGCCCGGTCCTTCGGCCTCTAAGCTTAAAGTAACTGTATATTCATCAAGCTCAAGAGCATCAAGCTCAAATCTGTCATGTGGAGTGGTGAGAGGTATCATGGCTAAGCGGTGAGCGATAATCTCATCGAAAAGAGCTGAATCGTTCTCATAGAATTCAACCTCATCAATTGCAAAAGTCGGAACTTCTCCGATTATCACTCTTCTCAGTGCATTTGCAAAAGCTGGATCAACGCCCTCTAAGATAAAGCGAATTGCATCTTCCCTTTTTTCAAGAACTTTGATTTTCATTTTTCTCACCAAAAAAGAAGTTGTAAAGAAAGCTAAACCCTTCTACCC
>CAZTOS010000071.1:0-10127 GCA_964615185.1 uncultured Thermococci archaeon | reverse complement strand
TGCTTCCACATCTCAATTAGGACTGGCTTTCCGATAATTTTAACAAGCTCAATTATGAAGTCTTTGTTCTCGTTCCAGAAGTCCTCTGTGAATCTTATTGCAACCTCATAATCCTCTGGTGTAAGTCCAACGCCCTTAAGAACCTCCATGCTTAACTTATACTGCTTCTTAAACTCCTCCATTGCCTGCTTTAAGTCCTTAGCGACTGTGTGCATATCTGGCATTGTGAATGCCCTAAGTCTCCTGAGACCACTCAACTCACCTCTTTTCTCTCTTCTGAAGGAATACCTTGTGAGCTCGTACATTCTCAATGGTAAGTGCTTGTAGCTTATTGTTGCATCTTTCTTTATGAGGAACTGACCAAAGCAAGCGGCAAATCTAAGGAAGTACTTCTTATCACCACTCTTGACAATGTACTGCCTTGCTGGGAATCTGTTTAGATACTTTTCAAGGGCCGGGTGTTCAAAGTCATACATTATTGGCGTCTCAACTTCCATGGCACCATACTCTATGACTTTCTCCGTAACATACTGCTCAAGCAGTGACTTGATGAGCCTTCCCTTTGGATAGTATCTTAAGTTTCCTGGGTCACTTCCCGGCTCGTAATCAACTAATTCTTGTTCAAGCATTATCTTAACGTGAGGCGGCTCCTTCTCCGCTATTCTGCTTTTGCTTATCTCGTAGTTTGCAAACTTCTTGAGGTTCTCATAGCCGGTGAAGTCGAACTTATCAACCTCAATCAGCTCACCCTCCGGTGTGAGGATATACCAGTAGCTGACAAGCTCTTCTTCTTTCTTCAAAGCTTCTGGAATCTCTTCCTCTTTCTTAACCTCTCCAGGAACTACTGTCCTCGAAAGCTCTGCCAATGGGTGGCCTTTACATGAAATTCTAAATGCCTTGTAATATCCAAATGGTGCCCTCTTAACGTTGAAGTCTTCTTCCTTGAGCTTCTCCTCAATTGCTTTGAGGATTTTAAGGGCAGCATCTGGTGAAGCTAATTCACTGCTTAAGTGGGCAAAGGGATAGACAAATATGTTTTGGGCTTTGACCTGAGAGGCAACATCTTTAATCTCAGCGACAGCCTTCTCAACAACTTCCTCAGGATTTTGTTCATCAACCTTCTCAACACTTACAAAAACAGCGAGAACTTCGTCGAGCCTTCCTTTCTTTTGCTCTTTGCTTATCTCCTCGGGCTTTTTCAAAGCCTTGTCTTTAACCTCATACTCAAGATAATCGCTGTGGATTAGAAGCATCCTCATCTTTATCACCATCCAAGCCTTTTGAGGAACTTACTAAAATAATTTCTAAGCTTCCTTATAAAGATGATGTTATGAGTGAGGAGTTCACATTTATGCATTAACCATTCAATACTGCACTTAACTCCAAGCTTCATCCATTTTCAATTCCATTTCTCTTATCTCTTATTTCAAAAGCACTTAATTCATGGAAAATTCTATAAATAATTTGCGTGGAGTTAGTTTTGAGTGAGGTGATTGTATGGTTGAGAGCGTTCACGGTATTGTTCGGCGTATTGAAAAGATTGAGAGGGAGCTCGAAGAGCTTAAGCTTGAACTGCTCAAGTTGCAGATCGAGAGGGAGGAGCCCGAGGTTATTGCTGATGAACTTTATGAAGAACTTGTAAAGAAAGCCGAACATTTGAAAAAACATCAAGATGAAGGGTTAACCGCTGAAGAAGCCATCAAAGAACTGACAGAGTAAGGTGAAGGTAGTGTATAATGTCATTGTAAGCAAGGACGTTATTAAGAAGGCAAAGAAGTTCCTCAAAGCAGCACAACGCAGAAAGCTGGCTGAATTTATTGAAGCATTGAAAGCTAACCCCTATCCCAAGCCACCTTACGATTTAAAGCCCGTTAAAGGTGAGAAAACAAAGAAAACAAACACCTATCGCTTCAGAATAGGCGACTATAGGGTATTCTACACTGTTTATTGGGATGAAAAAATCATTATAATTACAGATATCCAGCCAAGAGAAAGCGCATACAAAAAGCGATAATCAATATCCTCTTTGCCCATAAGCTTAAAAGACCAGATTGTTAAAATTCACTGGGGTGTGAGGGATGGATGTTGAAAATAGAAAGAAAGAATCAGCGAAAAACGGCGATTTTGTTCTTCCAGGGGATTATCTTGGAATTATCGAAGAATTTCTCCCCGGGGATGGAGTTATTGAAGAAAATGGGGAGCTTTATGCAACGAGAGCTGGAAAAGTTAAAATAAACCAAGAAAAAATGGAAATAAGCATTGTTCCAGTTACGGATACCCCTCCAATTCCAAAAGTTGGACAGATTGTTATTGCAAAGGTAATTGAAGTAAAACCGCAAGCAGCAATTGTTCAGCTCCTCAGAATAGAAGGAAGAGAAGATTATAGGGAAATAGCAACATCAAAGCTTGCTGGTATCCACATCTCCCAAGTAAAAGAAGGTTTTGTTGAGGACATGAGTAAAGAATTCAAAATAGGGGACATAGTGAGGGCAAGGGTTTTGACTGATGAAAAGAGTCCAATTCAGCTAACCACAAGAGCTCCAGATTTGGGAGTTGTTTTTGCATTGTGTTCAAACTGTAAAACACCACTGGTGCGGAAAGGGAATCAGCTCATATGCCCCAAGTGTGGAAAAATTGAAACAAGAAAGCTCTCCACATTTTACAGGAAGATTCGAGTATAGGTGTTAAAAGATGAAAGCCAAGAAGGTAATTGTTATCCATGTGAAGGATGATGTAGAAAAGGAAGAATTCATGAGAGAGCTTCAAAAGCTTAATCTACCCGCTTTTATATACGTCCATGGAAAGCTTAACTCTCTGAAAATTAACATACAAGGAACCAAAGATGAAATAAGAGATGCAATTTATAAGATTAAGGACATTCACAGAAGAGTCCGTTCTCGTCTGTATGCAAACAGACGTGGTCTTTACAGATACGTGCTGGATGATATATTTAGAGAAGCAGGTATTAGCATTTCAGCTCCAATTCTGCTGAGAACCCTTGAGTTGATGGGAGAAACTATCGAATTTAAGGACAATGAACTTGAGACCTCAATGCCATGGAATGAAATAGTTAATCTAACAAGAAAACTTGGAGAGTATCTTGCGGACATTTCACTCCAGACCACAAGACAGATAAGGGAAGTGGTTCTGCCTTTAGCTGTTGTTTTTGACATGGATCCCGAGGAAATTCTTGACCTTATGGTCAAGGTTGGAGTGGCTGAGTATAAAGAGGATAAGTTTAAATACGAACTCGTGAAGAACAAAGAGCAGGCTATGAAAATAATGTTAAAACATTTAACAGGTGAGGAAAATGAAGATTGAAGTTATTAAGCGTGAAAGGAATGTCATGGAGTTTTATCTCGTTGGAGAAGACCATACATTTGCCAATCTACTCAATGAAGTTCTTCATGAAAATAAGCATGTCACATTTGCTGGATATACCATTGAACATCCAATCCTTACAGCAAGAAAGCCAAAGTTCAGAGTTGTCACTGATGGCAAGATAACTCCAGAGAAGGCTCTGGAAGAAGCAGCTCAGAAAATATTTGACAGAGCTAAAGAAGTCCTTAAGGCCTGGGAAAAGGCTATTAAGAAGTGATTTTTGTTTCTCAATTTTTGGTTATTTTCAGCCAATTTTCAAATTTTAACTCGTAAAATATAGACCAAAAAACTTAAGTTTTGGGCAGTTTTCAGACCGAATATGAAATATTCGAAAGACTTCACAGACAAGAATCTTTCAAAGTTCGGTGATTCCCTTGTTAATTTCATATTCTCCTTGGCATTAAGTGAGTATTTGGGATATCCATCAGCTGGAAGGGTTCCAAACTCTTCTCTGGCTTTAGCACTTGAGAGAGCTGGACTTACCCACCTAATACCTCCAAGAACGGACAAACATGGAAAAGGTGATATAGCAGAGGCGATAATAGCCTATGCTTGGTTTGAGGGGAAGATTACAGTTGAGGAAGCTGCTGAGATAATTAAGGATAACCTCACTCCAGATGTTCTGCATTTCACAAGAAAAAAGGAAGTTATTGGAATAGCATTTGGGGAACTGCTGAAGCTGATAAAGGAAAGGTTAAGGCTTTAGATACTTGTCAGGATTTCAATCAGTGTCTGCTTATCCGGCAGTTTTGCAAATTTATCAGGGTCTTTGACCTTCAGCAACAAGGGAACATCACCGAACAGTTTAAGAACTTTTCCAAAGGGTATCTTACCCTCTCCGGGTAGGAGATGCAAATCACCAACTCCATAAGCGAGAGCATCTTCTGGTTTAACCTGGGGGGTCAATTTGCCGAAATTATCATGTATCATCAGAATCACTGTCTTTTCTGTGCCAAGTTTGACATCTTCAAGGAGTTTGTTTTCATCTCCCTGAGCACTCAGGAACGCATGTGCCACATCAAGTGCGAATCCCACATTGTCTCTATCAACGTTGTCTATAACATAAAGTGTGTCTTTAACGCTGAATGTGTTTTCAAGTGCTATTTTAATGCCAAACTTACCCACCATATCTGCGAGCTGCTGGATCGCTTCAATCTCCAAATCAAGTCTGCCCGTTTTTCCACTTTGCATGACTATTATTTTTGCTCCAAGTTTTATTGCAACATCAGCAACTGCCTTTGCAACCTTAAAATGCCTTGAGTAGTAGATATGGTCCCTTAAATTTACAGAGATAGGCATTCTAACTATGTAATTTATTCCTACACCTTTCAGTGCAGCCTCCACTGAACGAAGCTTTTTTTCCACAACCTCGCCGTTTTTTATTAGCCCAAGAGCATGTGGAAATATCTGGACAAAGTCATACTTCTTAATTTTCACATCTGCTAAGACTGAGGGTAAGCTCTTGTCCTTATTCACAAAGTGAGGATAAATGCTGACTCCAATTTCCATCTTTCACACCTGCCTCTGTTTCCCCATGTATTATATAAAAATCTTTGGCACCACATTTAAAAGTTTCCAGCATAACTTTAATGTTAGGTGATGCTATGGATAAAGAGGAAATCTGGAAGTACCTTACGTTCATCCTAACTCTTCTTCTTGCATTGGCAGTTGTTAGCAATGTACTCCTCTACACCCAGAACAGCGAGCTTCAAAAGGCATTAGTAACGAACAGAACAACAGAGGTCAAGGTTGAAGTTCCAAATATAACAGTTCAAACTTCTACAGGTAACATAACTGCATTGCAGGCTAAAATTGAGGAACTTCAACAGCAAATTGAATATCTTAAAGAACAGCTGAGAAAAAGGCAACCCGTTAGAGCAAACACAACAATAGCCATAGTACCCATAATGGGTCCAATAGATGAGAACGTGGCACTGGATGTGGTTTCAAAAATCAGACAGATAAAGGAGAATGAAAGTATAGGTGGAGTTTTACTATGGATTGAGAGCCCAGGGGGATATGTGGGCCCAGTAAGGGTGATTCACAAAGAGCTGAAAAAGCTCAGCTATAGTAAGCCAGTTGTTGCATATACCGGGGGGTATGCGGATTCAGGAGGATACTTCATAGCCTGTGTCGCCGATAAGATAATTGCAGACCCTTTGGCAGAAGTTGGTGGCATTGGAGTCCTATATGTTCATTATGATCTCGAGCAGTATTATGCTCAAAATGGAATTAAAGTTAATGTCTTTAAAACTGGGAAATATAAGGATATGGGGGCAGAGTGGAGGGATCTAACACCCGAAGAAAGGGAGATGATAAAAAACATCATAGATACATACTTCCAAGACTTTCTCCAGGTGGTAAGTGAAGGGAGACATCTTGACATGAACACGACAAAGAAATATGCAACTGGTCAAACATGGTTTGCAACGGATGTTAAGGGCATTCTTGTGGACGACACTGGGGATCTTGAATATGCAATCAAAGTTCTTGAACAGCTCATGGGTGTCAAAACTGCCAAGGTTGTTCTGTATGATGCTCAAAGGACAGATTTTGGAATCTATGAGAGCTCATCCCTCTACATGCCGGCTAATTATGTTTACTCTTACATAAGGGGGTGAGCTCATGCAGTGTGAGGAAAAGCTTGAGGTTTTTGAGAATGGATTTGAGGATGGAAAATTCAATTTGAGGATAGAGTTCTATGGGAGTGATGCCAGAAAAATCCTGCTGGCGATTATTTATGAGCTATATCTCCAAGATTATGGAAGAGAGTACGTTTATCCATTCGAATGTGCAAAGGAATTTTGGGGTATTTACATGGATGCCAGCGAACTTCAAGCAGAGGAACTCAAGCTTAGCAAGCCCAAATTTGTGAGTAGAGCAGTTATCGACAAGCTTGAGGCGATTTTGGAGAACATTGAAGCTCCGAGAGAAGTAAAAGAGAGCATCGACTTTGAAAAAGCAGAAATCTACAAGCTTAAGGATGGGCTTTTAGCTTTGGGGAAGAACTTTCTGCTTGACGGCATTAAAAATCGTCTGTTCCTCTTTAATAAGCCCTCTGCAGGGGAGCTGATACTGAGATACATAGGGAGATGGTGACATGAAAACCGAAACTCTTGTCTGGATTGGGATTTCCCTTATTATACTTTTCTTAGTGTGGCGTACTGTTGAGCCCTTGATCTCTCCGATAATATTCAGCCTTGCAATGGCTTACATATTTCATCCATTTCACATGCGACTCTCTCAAAAATTTGGAAATAAAAAATCTGCGGTTATGCTTACTGCAATGATGGCACTTTTTACAGGAGTTCTTCTCATAGGAGCTGCATTATGGCTGAGAGATGTTCTGAATTATCTGTATATTTACATAGGAGACTTCTTCACTTGGCTTTTGGGTGTGAATATCCCCTTTGGAATAGGAGAAAGCATCCAAGTGCTTTCAAAGACCATTCCAGAAAAACTTGGAGATATTCTACTTGGATACACTTTCTCCCTTCCAAAATTCACGTTGCAGGCAATAGTTTTTCTTGCGCTATTTTATGCCATTTTGACAAACTCAGAATTCCTTGCAATGGAAGTCTATCGTCTTCTTCCAAAGGAAAACAGAGATCTTGGCATACGTCTCGTTGAAAGAGCTAAGATAACTCTTAATGCAATTCTGAGAACCTGGCTAATGCTCAGTGTTCTCAAGGGTATCTTTCTTACCGTTGGTTTTGTGCTGTTTGACATAACACCTGTCAGCGGTGCAATTGCCGCCGGAATACTGTGCATAGTGCTTGAACTTTTGCCCGTAATTGGAGGCTGGATACTCTGGATAATCGGCGCCATATATTTAATCAAAACTGGAAACATAATCTCTGGTATACTCTTCGCAATATATGGAGCAATTTTTATCTCACCAATACCAGACATAACTATAAAACCAAAGCTTGTTGCTGAGGGTGCAAAGGTTAGCTCAGTAGTTGCATTAATAGGCATTTTTGGTGGAATAATGTCCTTTGGGATAAAGGGAGTTATAATTGGACCTGTAGCTTTGGGACTGCTTGTAACACTGCTGGAAGAGTGGAAAGAGCAAGAGAAAGGAACTTTAGGTCAAGAATCTACACAACCTTCCAAAGCTCGTCACTCAAAGGCTGCTTGAGCTCTTCTTCTTTTCTTTCCTTTATGATTACCCTTTTCCTCTTATCCTCAAGGAATTCCCCAATTATTGAAGCGGTGATATTTTCCTTGCCAAGGGCAGCGATGATACCCTCTGCCTTTTCCTTTGGTGCTGAAATTAAAAGTGCTCCTGAACTTATCAATGCCAAAGGATCCAAGTTGAAATACTCACAGATTTTTTTCGTTTCTTCTGCTATTGGGATAGAATCGTAATGCACCCTAAAGCCCAATCCAGAGGCTTCTGCCATCTCATGCAACCCATTGGCAATTCCTCCCTCTGTAGGATCATGCATTGCATTTACTCCAATTTCATTCGCTATTAACGCCTCTTTTACAACACTTATATTCCAAAGAAAGGCTTTTGCCCTCTCAACGAATTCTCTTCCGAATACTTTAACCAACTCCTCCTCCCGTTCACTTGCTATGATTGCTGTTCCTTCAATTCCTGCTCCCTTTGTGAGAATAATTGCATCCCCTGGTTTTGCATTTCCAGCATACACAAGCTTATTTTTTTTAACCTCGCCAAGCATTGTGCCAACAACTATCGGCCTCTTTAAGCCAGGAGTAACTTCGGTGTGTCCGCCGATGATTGCAATGCCAAGTTCTTTCGCACTTTTATCAATATCCGCCATTATTTCCTTTAGAAGACTCTCATCAGCATTTTCAGGCAGAAGAATTGAAACTAAAAACCACTTTGGCTTTGCTCCAAAAGTCGCAACATCATTTGCATTCACATTGACCGCATAAAAGCCTATATGTTTTTCTGCGCCTGTTATCGGATCTGTAGATGCTACGAGGACTTTATCGCCAAAGTCAACAGCGGCGGCATCAACACCAATTCCTGATCGAATGACAACATCCCTTCCCTGAGCACCTAAGTGCTTAAAAACTATTTTTTTAAGTTTCTCTGGTGGAACTTTTCCAACAGGCAACATTTTTCATCCCAAATGGAGTGCCATTTTAAAAATATAAACATTGTCTTATGTGGATGTTTAATTCTGTAATTGTTGAATTGTTTAATTAATCCGCATGAGTAGGTACCTCTCTTGGAGTTAAAGAATATAGAAAACTAATGAAAAAGGCATGTCCAGCTTTTTGAGCGCTTAACCGTTTTTCACTCTTTTTAGATTTCCATTTGTACTTTTCTTTTATGTGTTTTATGAATTCCTGAATCTTTGAATATGTAAAACCAATGCCTTTTGAGATTAAACTTAAGCGTCTTTGGATCTCGCAACTTCACCAGATGCCTAACATTCATGCTGATCAAATAATGAGACTTTGATGCATAAACAACATTCAAAAACTTGACATCGTCAACATGACCAACCAACTTAACAAGCTCTCTATCCTTTTCAAACTCGACTCTTGGAGAAACTCGCTTAGTATGATCCAGCACCAAATGATAAATAGCCTTAGCCTTTTCAGGCTTTCCAACAAGCAGACCAATAACTGCGAGCGTCTCTTTCATCTCCTTAATAGTCTCCTTAGAACCATAATTAACCAACTTGTCTTCACTAAGGAGAGTTAAAATCTTCCAAGAAGGACTCCGTTTAACATCTCTCGATTTTAAAGCACTGATTAGAATAGAAGTGTCTAAAACAACCTCAAGCTTAAGCATTTAAATTACTCCAAGCTTCTTAAGCTTTGCCTCAATCCTCCTAAACTTCCTCAACTCTCTTCTTGCAACTTCAAGAAGCTCCTCAGTGCTCATTTTAACTGACTTCTTATCCTTCACAATAATCTTCCATGCCTTTTCATCACTCATCGGTTTATCAATCTCGCTCATCAACTCTCTAACCTGGAAAAACCAGATGACATCTTCTGGTTTTTCCTTTATGGCTTTGGCAAGACCATCAACAATTGACTCAAACACTTTTCGATCAGCACTCTTAACAGCCATCCAACTCACCACTCTAACCTTCGCACTAATTATTTAAAAATTTGGTGAAAAAGAGAAAAAGCCTCCAAGGCAACTTATTGAAAATTAAACTCCATCTAAAATAGAAGTCTATGAGCCGAGACACTACAGGTTCTCAAAGATTTCAATTCTCTTAGAGTCTTATTGGAACCTTTGAGGCCTCGGAAGGTTATGTCGAGTACAGCGATATTTCAATTCTCTTAGAGTCTTATTGGAACGATACCAAAACCGCTCAATTACAGTGAATTCCTCGGATTTCAATTCTCTTAGAGTCTTATTGGAACAAACAGAACAGCAAAAAATGGAAAAATAGCAGTGAAATTTCAATTCTCTTAGAGTCTTATTGGAACTGAGATAGGTTATTGTTCTATACTGGTCTGTACCACTATTTCAATTCTCTTAGAGTCTTATTGGAACAAGTGATTTGCTTTTTTTAATATTATTCACGTTAGAGGATTTCAATTCTCTTAGAGTCTTATTGGAACAGGTTGCAATTTTGCTTTATTTCTTCAATGAGATTATAAAAATGCTTGAATTATAAAAGCTTTTCGCTGGAGGGGTAATAACAAAGCCATAGTAAGCCTTGGATTTAGACGCTGTCATCGTCTTTTCATTATAAATTCATTTCACAACTTGCAGTAATTTTCAATGTACAAAAATGTCAGAGAGA
>CAZTOS010000070.1:2107-10200 GCA_964615185.1 uncultured Thermococci archaeon | reverse complement strand
CTGTTAAACCTTATTCAGGTGATCAAAATGCAGAAAACTTAATGCTCCAATGTCAACAACAAATCAAAAGACATTTATACAATCTGTTAATTATTAGTTCATGAGGCGTCTAACAGGCGGTGAGAAAGTTGGGGGAAAATGCAAGTATAATAGATGTTGAGCGCATGCTTGAAAGGATGATTCCGAGAGACACAATCTTGATAAAGTATTCAAGCTATTCCCATCCGGGAATAGTATTTTGCAGTTTTATAAAAGACCTGAAGGAGCAGTATGGTGATAAGGTTGGGATAATTGTAGTTGATATCCTTGATAACCTGGGCATAATTCAATATCAAGCGAAGGCTTTTGGGATAAACCTGGAGGAGCTTTTGGGTGATGAGGTTGCCGTGCTGAAGCTTGGTGGCTCAATAGATGTGGGAAGCGTAATGGAGAGGCTGAAAGTAAGTCCTTCTTATCTTATTCACAGAGAAAAGTTCAAGGAGAAGATTGAATCACTTACAGAACATTTCAAGGACAAGGAGTTTATCATTAAGATAACCTTTGGATTTGACAAGTTTTTAATGTTGCTCGATGAGAGGGAAAGGCTGCTGCAGATACACGATATGATCAGGTATTTCACAACGAAGCCTTCTGATGTAAGGGATATAATTTGCATAAACACGGATCTATGGAAACATCTCAAGCCCTATGTTCCAGAGTACTTTGAGGAGGCAGTCCTTTTTATAGGAGAGGTAATTGACCCGCATCATGTGAAGGTGCTAAAGAGCATTACTCCAGATTTCAAAGGAAAGATAATCGAGTTTTGAAGGTGGGACCTTATGAAAACATTTCAGGAGATGAGAGTTGAAGATGTATTGAAGTTCTTCGTGCCAAGAAGTAGCGGGATAGTGTTCTATGATTCAACACTTCATCCTGGATCTATTCTTTTTAGATTTATAAACGCCCTTATCTCAGAAGGATACTCCGTTCTCATATTGGATTACTTCGATACCTTATCTCTGATGAAATACCAAGCAGAGATTCTGAATTTAGAGATCCCAGAAAAAATAAAGGTTGTAAAGATAGGCGGAGAAATTGAAGTTGGGGACATAGTGGAAAAGATACCTCCTTCAAAGACATATCAGATTGACCTCAGGAAGATGTGTGAAGCAATAAACCGCATTGCAGCATTGGAAAATAAAGACATCTTTGTTATTCCCGTAGGAATTGAGAAGTATTTTGCAATTCTTGATCTAAATGAGCGTATCAGAGCAGCCCTCTTCTTAACGAAATGTATAACCTTGAGTTATGAAAATATACGAAAAGTGTGGTTTGTGAACAAGGAAGTGTGGAGGGAGTTGAAGCCTTTTGTGCCCGGCTTTATTGAGGAATCAATGCTCTTTATAGCTGAGCTCGTGGGACAGAAGAGAGTTAGAATTAAAAAGACAATACATCCAGAGCTTAGGGAGGCAGAGGTCATATTCTGAATTAGGCTTTGTATATTTTTTCTTCAAATGTAACAAAGTCTGTCCATGCTGCATGGGCCAGGAATTTGAACTTCAAGTTTGGCTTGCCATTTTTGAATGCCTCACCTTTATAGCTCCAGCCAATAACTTCACCAACAAACCATGTGTGATCTCCATAATCCCTCGCATCAACAACCCTGCACTCAATGTTTGCCAATGCTTCCTTTATGCTGGGTGTTTCTATTTTCATTGAGGGTATCAAAGTAATGTTCATTTCCTTAAGCTTTGATGGGCCGCTCTTTGTTCCAGCAATCCAAACATCTCTAAGCATATCCAAGCTTGGAACACTTACAACAAACTCTTTATATTTGCTGATAAGTCTGTGGGTGTATCTTTTCGGTGAAACAGCTACTCCAACTATAAAAGGTTCGTGTGATAGTATTGTTACCCAGTCAGCTGCCATCACATTGCTCTCTTTTCCGTGACCTGAGACTATCAGATATGTTCTCATTGGATATAACAACCGATATGCGTCCATCTTCATCCCCAAGTAAGGATAAGAAAAGCCAGTAATTAAATCTTTTCCCTCAAGCTGAGCCAATACAGTGCTTTTGCTGCTCTTTCAGGTGTTGGAAAGTTTTTAATCCCTTTCTCAGCCAGGAGCTTAACTCCTTCTCTAACAAGCTCTCCAGCCATGAAGTTCACTATTATTGGCTTATCACACTTTGCATCAATTATAGCCTTTGCTATCTCTTCACTTGGAATGAAGATTGGGGGCACGCAGATTACAAGCAAAGCATCAACATTCTCATCTTTTCCAACGATCTCAATTGTTCTCTTGTATCTTTCATAATCGGCATCTGCAATTAGGTCTATTGGATTTTTAATGGAACACTGGGGAGGTAGAAATTCTCTGAGTGCTTTTACAGTTTCCTCACTAAGATTTGCAATCTCCAAGCCTAAGCGTTCAGCTTTGTCCGTTGCCAAAACTCCAGGTCCGCCGGAATTTGTTATAATTGCTATTCTCTTTCCAGCTTTATCGTACATCTCAAAGACCTTAGCAGCGTCAAAGAGTTCTTCCATCTCCTCAACTTCTATCGCACCAAACTGGGTAAATGCCGCTTTATAAATTTCATAGCTGCCAGCCAATGAACCGGTATGGCTCTGAGCAGCTCTTGAACCACTCTTGCTCTTCCCAGCTTTTAAAATTATCACCGGTTTCTTTGATGTGGCATATTTCAAAGCTTCAATGAACTTCCTTCCATCTTTGACGCCTTCAATGTACAGGGCTATTACCTTAGTGTTCCTGTCATCGGCAAAGTATCTTAGGAAATCGCTCTCTGTTAAATCTGATGCATTTCCGTAGGATACAAAAGCAGAGAAGCCTATCTTTTCATCATTTCCCATTGCCAAAGCGGCTCCACCAAAGGCTCCGCTTTGAGAAATTAAAGCTAAGCCTCCCTTTTCAACCCTAACCTCAAAGGAGCCGAAGAATTTGGCATGAACTCCAAAGATTCCAGCACAGTTGGGCCCAATAATTCTAACTCCCTTTTCTCTCGCTTTTTTAACTAATTCTCTCTCAAGTTCAACATTTCCAATCTCACTAAAACCAGCAGAAATAACAACGGCACCCTTAATTTTGTCCCCAATTTCCTCAATTAATCCAGGAACAAGCTTAGCTGGAATCGCTATTATGGCAACATCTACTTTTTCATCGAGCTTCTTCTTTATTTCAAATCTTTTCCCAGAAATTTCTACTTCTCCTCCTTTTGGATTGATGGGGATTACCTTTCCTTCAAAACCTCCCTCAACAATGTTCTTCAGAATTTCGTATGCTATCGCTCCTTTTTTGAAAGAACCAAATATTGCAACAGAAGAAGGATAAAAGAAAAAGTCTAAATTCATCACTTCACCTCCTGCGCTTTCTCAGAAGCAGGGGAAATAGTGTCAATCCCACGATAACTCCTGGACCACAGATTTTCTTTTCCTCAAACACCATGTTTACAACGGTTCCATCGGTTTTGCTATATATCATTTCCACATTCTGATTCTTTGACGATTCAATATTAACTTTGTCAAATCTGAATGGCAGTTTTATTGTAATGTTCCACATCTTCTTTGTCAGTGTTTCTTTATACTGAAGCATTGGCTTTGCTTCTCCCGAGAAAGTTACGCCATTTTCATTGCTTTTTATGTCAAATTTTATTAAATCCATAGTTCTGTTGAACTCATCAATAATTTTTGCAACGTGATACTGTTCTGGTTTCACTCCACTAATGCTTCCGTTAAACGTTACAGTTCCAGCAAATAGGTCATATTTTAAGTCTATGACTTTAGTGCTGTTTTTTAAGAATTCTTCAAATGGGATTATCTTGGTTTTCTTTGATCTTTTCTCCTGGAAAACTGTCTCATTAAATGTGAGCACGATTATTGGGAGATAATTCCCATTTTCCCAAACTGCAACATTGTCAGTTATCTCTTTTGGAACTGGAGCTAAGTTCACAACATACATGTCCTTTGGAAATACAAGCGTTAACTTTTTCCATGTATATGCGAAGACGTGGTTTTTGAATAAGAAACGCATTGGACCATATACCGAACTCTGCAGGGTCTGATTTTTCTCAACGAGGAAGTTATATATCTTAAAATTCACGACTGCAGTCCAGTTTTTGCCAATCTTAATAAAACCAGTTTCAGGGATAACGACCATGGCATCTTTAGATTTTTCTTCCACTTCCCTCTTGAGGTTTCCATAAATAAGGGAGTAGACCATCTTCTGAAACTCTTCATTGCCATTTTTGAGACTATTTAAATATGCGATAAATGCTGGGTCTATTAGCTTAGTGTTTATTTTAACCAAAGCAGTCCCACTGGGATAGACTGTTATGTACATTTCTATGTCAAAGAGCTTTTGGGGGTCATAGGCAAAGGCCTGATTTACAAAACTCAATGCGGTGATGAACATTAGAATAAGTACAATGCTCTTTCTCATTTTTCTCACCTCCCTAAACTTTTTGTAAGTGGATACAAAAATTTATTGGTGCAAGTGTTGAAGGAATAACCATGAAGAAATACAAAAAAGTAGTAGTTGGCGGAACTTTTGACAGATTACATTTAGGGCATAAGGCTTTACTTAGAAAAGCCTTTGAGACAGGTAAATATGTATACATCGGCTTGACTTCTGATGAAATGATTAAAAACAAGCCTTATGCAGAAAAAATCCTTCCCTATGAACTTCGGCTGAAAGATTTGGTCAAGTTCTTTGAAGTTAATGGATATAAAAATTATCGCATAATAAAAATTCACAATGCAATAGGCTTTGCTGACAAGTTAAAGGACTTGGAGGCTATTGTTGTTAGTGAAGAAACCTATAAGGGTGCGCTGATAGTTAACAAGGCAAGAAAGGAAAAGGGCTTAAAACCCTTAGCAATTGTAAAAATAGGAATCATTAAGAGCAGATTGGGGTGTAAAATAAGCTCATCTCTAATAAGAGCTGGTCTCATAGATCCATTTGGAAATCCCAAGAGGTGATAAAATGAGAGTTGTAACAATTGGAGCTGGTCTTGGAGGTCTCTTAACCTCAGCATTTTTAGCAAAAGCTGGGCATGAAGTAGTTGTTCTTGAGAAGGCACCTTTTATTGGAGGCAGATTCACGAACTTGCCATACAAGGGTTTTCAGCTCTCAACTGGAGCTTTGCACATGGTTCCTCACGGTGAGGATGGACCATTAGCTTACCTCCTCAAGCTCCTCAATGCCAATGTGAAAATAGTAAACTCAAACCCGAAAGGAAAGTTCTTCATTGATGGGAAGCTCTATTATTACGGGGAGGGGTGGAAGTATCTCAGCTTTAAGGAGAAGGCTAAGGCGATGAAACTTCTGGCAGAAATAAAAGCAAACCACTTACCAAAAGGTGAAGAGGCTCAAATGAATGCCTGGGAGTGGCTGAGCGATAAAATTGGGGAGAATGAATTTGCTTATCTCTTCATAAAAAGCTTTCTTGGCTGGGCTGTAAGCTTAACTCCTGAAGAAGTTCCGGCGATTGAATTGGCTAAAGAGATTAAGGCCACGCTCAAGTGGGGAGGGCCGGGGCTAATAAGGGGAGGCTGCAAGGCTGTAACAGATGAATTAGGTAGGATTGTTAGAGAAAACGGCGGAGAAATAATAACAAGAAAAAAGGTCGTTGAGGCTGAAGAGGAAAGAGTTGTTACAGCTGATGGCGAAGAATACTCTTATGATGTCTTAATATCAAACATTGGAATTAAAGAGACGGTTGAACTCTTTGGAAGAGAGAACTTTGACAGGGAATATCTCAAAAAACTCGATTCTTTAAAGCCTGCTGAAGGAATCAAAATTAACGTTGTGCTGAAAGGAAAGCCAAGGATTGGAAACACTGTTGTTTTTGCTCTTGACACCAAGAGGATAAACGGCTACAACGAGCCTTCAGCTTTGAGTCCAGAACTGACTAAGGAGGGCTACACCTTGATTATGACCCACCAAGCTCTGAAGAGCAGAAACATAAAGAGGGAGCAGAGATTGGGCGTTGAAGACTTATATTACCTCTTCCCTGAACTCGAGGGAAATGGGGAGATTTTACTCATACAGACTTACCTTGATGGAAATCCTGTCACCAGAGTAGCCTCCGGTCAGCATTTGGACTTTCCAATGGAAAATGTTTACATCGTTGGAGACGCCAATAAGGGCGAAGGTGGAATAGAGGTCGAGGGAATTGCTCTTGGAGTTATGAAAGTCCTTCAAGCTATAGGACTTGGAAGATTCGATGAGTGGTATCTATGAGTTTTCTTACCTTTGTAAAGCTTTCTGCAAATTTTTCGAACTTTTTTCTAAATAAAACATTTTATCACTAACAAACCCTTTTATCAAATTCTGTGTAAATCAATTCAGAGGTGAGTGTCATGAGGAAGAGAGTCGTCATTGCATTGGGGGGAAATGCTATTCTTCAGAGAGGGCAAAAGGGGTCTTATGATGAACAGATGGAAAATGTGAGGAAAACAGCAAAGCAGATTGTTGATATAGCTCTTGACAACGATTATGAGATTGTAATCACTCATGGAAACGGTCCTCAAGTTGGAGCTTTGCTTCTCCACATGGATGCTGGGCAGCAACTCTATGGAATCCCAGCTCAGCCAATGGACGTTGCTGGAGCGATGACTCAGGGTCAGATAGGGTATATGATACAGCAAGCTATAACAAACGAGCTTAAGCGGAGAGGAATTTATAAACCTGTTGCAACAGTTGTGACCCAAGTTCTTGTTGATAAAAATGACCCCGCTTTTCAGAATCCTTCTAAGCCTGTTGGACCATTTTATGATGAAGAAACAGCCAGAAAGCTCGCCAAAGAGAAAGGGTGGGTTGTTATAGAAGACGCCGGTAGAGGATGGCGTAGAGTTGTTCCATCCCCAGATCCCAAGGATATAATTGAGAAGGACATAATCAAGGATTTGGTTGAGAAAGGCTTTATTGTCATCGCCTCTGGCGGTGGTGGGATTCCTGTAATAGAGGAAAATGGGCAGTTCAAAGGTGTTGAAGCTGTTATTGACAAGGATCTGGCAGGAGAAAAGCTGGCTGAGGTTGTTAATGCCGATATCTTCATGATCCTCACAGATGTGAATGGAGCGGCAATAAACTATGGAAAGCCAAATGAAAAGTGGCTCCATAAAGTTACTGTTGAGGAGCTCAAGAATTATTACGAGGAGGGGCATTTCAAAAAAGGTAGCATGGGGCCTAAAGTTCTTGCAGCGATGAGATTTATAGAATGGGGAGGCGAAAGAGCTGTCATTGCTGCTCTTGATAAAGCAGTTGATGCATCGGAGGGCAAAACTGGAACTCAAGTTGTCAAAGAGTGAGCTTTTCAGAGCTTTTAACTTTTTAAAGTATTACTGCTGCTTATTCTTTAACAATGGAAAGCTCAGCATAAATAACGTAAAATAAACATTACTCTGGCAGTTTTGGATTAACCAAAATTTATGGGCTCCCTATTTAGAGCCAAAAAGTTTTTATTTACTTCTTACTTTTCACATAAGCGAGGCTTAAATAAGGATGAGAGAATGGGTAACTATTCTAAAATTGAGGAAGGGGAAGATACCATGCAAGTAAAAGTAGATCCAGAAGAAATTAAGAGGATAAAAGCAGAGATTGAAGCTCTTGAAAAGGAGAAAAGAGAAATTCAAGCCAAGCTTGAGGAGCTTCAAAAGGAGTTGAATATCTGGATACAAAAGAGAGATGGGAAGAATAATGAGGTTAAACAACTTAGGCAAAAAGCAAGAGAATACAGGCAAAAGAGGGATGAGGTAAACAAACAAATACAAGAGCTTAAAAAGAACAGAGAAGAGATTAATGCGAAGCTTGATCTTCTCTATCAAGAGATCCTTGAGTATAGAACCAAGAGGGATGAATATAATCAGTTGAGACGGCTTAGAATGCCTAAAGAGAAGATTGAAGATAGAATTGAGAAGCTTGAATGGGAGTTGCAGACCAATCCTAACATAACTCCTGAGAGAGAAAAGCAGATTGTTGATCAAATTCAGGTTCTTGCAACAGAGCTTGAGATAATCCAGCAAGCTGAAAGATTCCATCAGAAGCTTCAGGAAACCAGGAAAAAAGTTGAGAGCTTGAAGAAGGCAAGAAGA
>CAZTOS010000070.1:0-2097 GCA_964615185.1 uncultured Thermococci archaeon | reverse complement strand
AAGAAGAGCTATAAGTTTGGAAATCCAAAAGCTCGCAAACCAGAGCCAGCAGTTCCACGAACAGATGATTAAGGCCTACCAGCAGGCAGATGAGGTAAAGAAGGAGGCGGATGAATATCACCAGAAGGTTGTTGAGCTTAGAGAGAAAATTAGAGAAGTTAGAAGACAGCTCCGTGAGATTGAGAGGAAGATAATGGAGTATGACGAGAAGCACAAGGAGCTAATTGCTTACAAACTCGTTGCAAAGATGAGAGCAAAGAGGGACGCAACATTTGAGAAAGCCGTTGAGGCATTGGAGAAGTTCAAGCGCGGTGAAAAGCTTACACTGGATGAAATTCTGCTGCTGCAGAGGTACAACTTGGTGTGATTCATGGAGATACTCAAACACGAAGGCCCTGGAAGGTTGGGGTTGGTTAGGTTAAAGGATAAATCTTTTAGAACACCTGCTTTGGTAAATGTGGACTTTACCTTATCTCCCTTCAATTCCTACTTCTATCCAAAGGACTTTTCTGAGTATGATTTTAATTTGGCCCCTTCCATACCGATAAGCTTCTACACGCCGAGCGAGATTGTGGAAAAAGCATTTTCTCGACTAATTGAGGTTGATTACTCAAACTTCAACGCTTTTTATCTTCCAGCAATTAGAGATGTTGAAAGGCTTGAGAAGTTTTTGGATGAAATTTTAGCTAACAACAGCTTTGAAGCTCTTTATTTAGGCAATTCAAAGGTTTTGGTTAAAGATTATCGCAGATTTGTGCAGACCTTGAGAATGATTAGGGAAAAAGACCCCAATTTAATGATAATCACTGATTTGGAACCTTTCTTTTATCCTTTGGCCGTTTATTTGGGTGTTGATGCCTTTGATACGCGCTCTCTAAAGCTGTATGATTTTCACAAAAAAGCTTTCACTATGTATTCACCTCTGCTCTGGGAGGAGGGAGAGAATTCTTTGGAGTTTGCTGAGAAAGTTATCTTCCTCGTGAGGAAAGCCCTTGAAGAGGGCAAGCTGAGGTATTTGGTTGAGAACTTCTTCTACACTCAAAGCCATGCGGGAATTTTAAGGATAGCAGATAAAGAGCATAGCGACTATCTTGAAAAATACACGCCAATTCAGAAAGATATCATCTATTTCATCAGCGATGCCTCTCAAAACAGACCCGAAGTTAAAAGGTGGCACCAGAGAGTAATAGAAAGGTTTATTCCCCCAAAAGCTGAGCTTTTGCTTTTGTTCCCATGTTCAGCTAAAAAGCCTTATTCAAGATCAAGGAGCCACACTCTCTATAGAAAAGCTCTGCAAGAAGCTTTAGGCTCTGGGATTTATAAGATTCACGAACTTATTCTAACCTCTCCTTTTGGTGTTGTTCCAAGGGAGTGGGAGTGGCTGGCTAAGTACGATATCGTAGTGACTGGGCATTGGAGTGAGGAAGAGATAAGCTCAGCAGCAGAGCTTTTGGCGAAAACCCTTGAGAAGTATCCAGATATCCCAATAGTTGCTCACCTCGATGAGGCTTACGTTGAGATTGCAAAGAGAGCAAGAGAAATGGGCGGAAAGGAAATAATTTTTGTCCCCGTTAAAAATGGCACAACGTCAAGAGAAAGCATAGATGCTTTGAAGAAAACCCTTGAAGAACTCGGCTTAGATTTAAAGGCTGGAAAAGAGGATAGAACTTACCGCTTCTATGAGAACATCAGGAAAATCTTTGACTTCTACTTTGGCATCGGAGCTGGAGGTGCTGTTCTTCCAGATGATGCCCAAATTAAGGGCTCAAGGATGCTGAGGATTTTCGTCGAAGGAAAGCAAACCGGAACTTTCCAAGATGGCGTGATAAGCGTAACTCCTTACGGGATGCAGCACATTTACGAGGCGACAAAGAGCTATTACGTTAGGATTGATTTCGATTTAAGGGGAGATGTGTTTGCTGTTGGTGTGAATGAGGCTGATGAAAAGATAAGGCCAGATGATTTGGTTGCTGTTGTGAGAGATGAGCAAGTTGTTGCAGTTGGAAAAGCCCTTCTAAGCGGGGAAGAGATGATTAAAGCTAAGCGTGGAGTTGCCGTTAAAGTTAAGAAGAGGGCTTAGTGCTTTTTGCTGAAGAG
>CAZTOS010000069.1:0-11176 GCA_964615185.1 uncultured Thermococci archaeon | reverse complement strand
TATTCCAGCATACCTTCAAGCTCAAGAATCTTCTTCTGCCTGAGATAGACAACGGGAATTCCTTTCTCCCTGAGCTTCTTTTTAAGGAGCTTATCATTTGTACAAATGATAACATTAGGCGTTCTCACAGCAAACTCATAAATCTGTTCATCAGTCGCTTTTTCCCCAAATTTTCCAACTTCAATAACCTTGAACCTCTCAGTAAGCTTTTTTGCCATTCTAACGGCCATAAGGTCTCTCCCTTTGGCTTTTCGCTCTATAATGTTGAGCTCATCAAGAACAATATTAGGAACAACAATCTCAAACTTAACATCAAGAATTCGATTAAGCTCCCCGATTATATCAACTCCAAACTGACCAGGAATTAGAAGAAAATTTGTGTCAGGAATGACAAGCCATACTTTTCTCATTAAGCTCACCGCAAATTAAAAATAGAAAAGTCAACCTCTAATGAATCCATAACCAATCAAACGCCATCTTGAGCCGACCTGTCTGCTTATTGCAACTCTTTCTCCTACTTCTGCACACACTGGAATCTGGAGTTTAAGCTCAATCTCATCTTTTCCAAGCCCAGTGACGAGACCCATGGTTCTCGCTGTTCCAACGTTTAGGAGGAGAACCTCCCGCTTCTTTATCGGCTCAACTTTAAGCTCTTGCTCCGTGCCCACGACTCTCTCTAAGAGGTGAACTTCTAAGCGAAGCTCCTCCCATACTGGAGGCAATTTTCCAGGCTTTCCAACGACATTTCCTGCCATCAGGTCACCTTTAGTTAAGAATGGGTCAAGTTTTGTCCCTACTCCTACTAATCCACCAGGATAAGCTTCCTCAACAAACCTTCCTCCAGCCTGGAGAGAGACAATCTCAGTTGTTATTGGCTCATATTTTATCCTTCCATGCTCTTCATAAGGCACACCAGGTCTTATTTCAATTTCGTCCCCAACTTTGAGCTTTCCTTGGATTATTGAGCCTCCAATAACACCGCCAACAAGCTTTTCTGGAGGAGTTCCTGGCTTGTTGACATCAAAGCTTCTCAAAACAAGCATCTTTGGAGGCTTGTTAGGGTCTCTCTCTGGAGTTGGTATGAAATCTTCAATTGCCTTTATGAGAACATCAATATTTGCTCCATGCAGAGCTGAAATTGGGATTATTGGAGCATTTTCAGCAACTGTTCCTTTAATAAACTCTTTAATCTGCCTGTAGTTCTCAAGGACCTTCTCTTTATCAACAAGCTCAATCTTGTTCTGGGCGATTATTATGTTCCTATTGCCTATAATTTGGAGAGCCATCAAATGCTCTCTTGTCTGTGGTCTTGGACAAGGCTCATTTGCGGCAATTACGAGAATCGCTCCATCCATCAGTGAAGCTCCCGCCAACATGGTTGTCATCAAAGCCTCGTGACCTGGGGAGTCAATGAATGAAACCCTTCTCTCAAATTCTGTCTCGGCTCCACAGTATGGACAGAGTGGAGAAGTTGAATACTTCCCACAGCTTGGACATTTCCTAATTTCAGCATCAGCAAAGCCTATCTTAATTGTGATGCCTCTCCTTAACTCCTCACTGTGCGTATCTGTCCAAATTCCAGTTAAAGCCTTAGTTAGTGTCGTTTTACCGTGATCAACGTGACCAACCATTCCTATATTAACCTCAGATTGTTTAAACTTCTTCTTTGCCATGGCTCTCGCCTCCAAAAATAAAATGGGAGAATCCCTTATAAAACTGTTGCTTGCAAAATCTCGCTTTTTAAAGCAGGAATACGCAAGATGATGAGGGGAGGATGAGGAAGGTTTAAATGCTCCAAACCCAATTGAACCTTAATAGGGATGTTTCCCATGAGGAAGGAAGTTCAGATTACAATAGTTGGGAAAGTTTGGAATGCCAATAAAGGGAAGATTTTAGCTTTGAATAAATGTTTAAAGGAGTATTTCAGAACAGTTGAATTCTTCCTGAACTTTAACTCAACGTCAAAGACTTTTCTGCATAAGAATGGCTATGAAAAAGCGAAGCAGTTATTTAATCTCAACACAGCCTTAATTCAAACAGCGAGAGACAAAGCAGTAGAAATCCTAAAGAGCTTCAACGAAAGGAAAAAGAATGGTAAAGTTAAGTCTGAAAAACCAACGCTAAAAAGAATTTCAATTAGATTTGATAAGAGATGTTACTCTTTTGCAAAGACAACCAACATCCTGACTCCGTATTGGCTCACTCTTAGCTTAAACAGAAGAACAAGGATTTCGTTGCCAATCAAGTTTGGAAAGAGGCAGCAGAAAATCATCGAAGAAGCTTTGCAAGGAAAATGGAAGTTCTGCACGGTTGAAATGGTAAAGAAGAACGGAGAGTGGTATGTCCATTTCGTGCTTAAGAAAGATGTCGAACTAATCGACGAGCCAGAAACTTTCATTGGAGTGAATTTAGGGGAATGGAATGTAGCTGTTGCGGTTGCTATTTCTAAGCACAATCCATCAAAGCCGATGAGGAGTCAGTTCTGGGGCGGAGCAAGAATTAGATATATCCGAGGAAAATATGCTCATATCCGAAGAAATTTGCAGAGAAAAAAGAGAATAGATTTGGTTAAGAGAATTGGAAGTAAAGAAGGGAAAATTGTCAATCAAATACTCCATACAATTGCGAAAGAAGTTGTCGAATACGCTAAACAGTTTCCAAAACCTGTAATAATCATGGAGAAGCTGAAAAACATTAGGGAAAATATGAACGGCTCGGCTAAGCTAAACAGAAGGTTGCATGCTTGGAGCTTTAGGAAAATTCAAAAATATATCGAATACAAAGCAAATTTAGAGGGTATTCCAGTCGTGTATGTTAATCCCGCTAAATCTTCCAAGACTTGTCAGAGATGTGGGCATGTTGCCCGAAAGGTTGAAGGTAGGGAGTTTAGATGTCCTAAGTGTAGTTTAGTTTACAATCGAGATTTAAACTCTGCAATCAATTTAGCCCGACGGATAACGAGTCCGTCGGGATGGGGGAGATGTGAGCCTCCCGAACTCCCGTATGAAGCCTTAGCCGTAAAGGCGGGTGAAACGGGAGAAGCTCCGCACTTCAGTGTGGAGTAGCTCACTAACCTTACCACAAAAGATGCCAAGGGAAATTAAAAGCAAAAAGTGGAGAAAATCAGTAAATAAGCTTGACGTTAATTTGGGCAATATCGGGACTAATTGTATTGCCCCTAACGGTCTTCTTTCTTCTCTCCCCTTTCTCCTTAGGTCTGAAACCCGGACCCTTTGACAGCAAAATCTTAACCCTTCTTGGCCCGTGAACATCTGGTCTCATTGGGAAGCCATCTTTGTCCGTTCCTCCTTTAATAAGGAGCTTTGCATCTGCTGGAATCTCTTTTCCAAAGATTGCACTTAAATCAAGCCCAAGCTCCTTTGCTGGAATCTGGTCGCCTATCTTTTTACCAATTAACTTCTCTGCTTCTGCACCACTAATCTCAACCTGCTTTGCAATTCCACTCTTTGGATCTGAGATTACAAGCTTAAATGTAGCCATTTCCTCCCACCTCTCAAATCTTCATTAGCGGGATTCATTGGGTTGCCCCCTTATCCGAATGCCATTGAGCTGGTGCATTTAAAAAGGTTTCTAACAAAACTTTTTTATATTCCAATGATTAGCAACACACAAGAGGTGGGAACATGGCAAAAGAAAAAACAACCCTTCCGCCAACTGGTGCAGGTTTAATGAGATTCTTCGATGAAGATACAAAGGCAATAAAGATAAGCCCAAGAGGAGCAATAGCCCTTGTGCTGATTTTCATAGCAATTGAGATACTTTTACATGTCTTTGGAGTCCAGCTCCTTGGCTAAAGTAGAGTTCTTTTTAATCCTCTCGCGTTTAACTCTTCATTAACTATTCTTCTTACTGCATCCTCAAGATAACCTCCGATCAACTTTTCTACATCAGTTTTTATTTTGTCAATATCATGTCTGAGTCCTTCAAGAAGTCGAATGTATTCTTTTGCCATTTCTAATTGTCCCTCTTGCTTTATCAGTTGCTCTTTCATATGCTCAAAATCCTCTTTTATTACCTGGAGTTTTCTAAGTTCCTTCATAAGGTCATCAATTTGCTTATTTAGCTGCTTATTTTCTTCTTTAAGCTCTTTTATTATCATATCTTTCTGCTCAAGTTCCCTTACAATGCTATTGTATTCCGTGGCTATCTGATGGAGACGCTCGATTTCCCTGAGAGGTGGAACTTTGCCATTTCCAAGAATTATAACATCCCTACCAACATTGACTATATCATGAGGCTTGATCCTAATTTTCTTCTCTGTAGAGAACATCCCCGAATGGAAGTCCCCTGTTTTACTAAGGTTCTCTAAGGTTTTCATTCGAAGTATGAAATAGAATTGATCTCCTTCAACTTCAACGTTGATCTCTGTAACGTATCCAAGTATTGTCCCATCAACCAGGTACACAACAAACTTATTAATAAGCTGATTCACTTGACTCTGCTGCTCAGCCATAACAACCACCTAAATATTTTTGAAGTCCTTTATACTTAAGTATTTCTGGTTCTCAAGCTTTAAATAAAGGAAAATTCAGGTCATATGGTGGGATAAAATGATAATCTTTGTGGGACGTTCAAATGTTGGTAAAAGCACGCTAATTTATAAGCTCACAGGAAAGCACGTGAAAAGGGGAAAAAGACCAGGAGTCACAAGAAAGCCAGTTGAGATT
This sequence comes from uncultured Thermococci archaeon, assembly GCA_964615185.1. Lineage (GTDB taxonomy): Archaea > Methanobacteriota_B > Thermococci > Thermococcales > Thermococcaceae > Thermococcus_B. The sequence goes on along the minus strand of CAZTOS010000069.1, from coordinate 6,488 downwards.
GTATGGAGAAATAAGCGAGTAATTGATATGCCAGGATTTGGCTTCATGAGCGGGCTTCCAAAACACGTCCAAGAGAAAATAAAAACGGAAATTGTGCGCTTTATTGAAGAGCATGCAAACAAAATTGAGCTGGCGATATTAGTTATTGATGGTAAAAGCGCCTTAGAAATCATCGAAAGATGGGAAAAAAGAGGAGAAATCCCGATAGATGTGGAATTCTTCCAATTCTTACAGGAGCTCAAAATTCCCGTAATAGTGGCTGTCAATAAGCTCGATAAAATAAGGAATGTAAATTCAACAATTAACAAGCTGATAGAAAAATTTAGACTAAACGGCACATGGGAGGACTATAGAGATACTTTTGTTCCAGTATCAGCTAAATTTGGAACAAACATAGAGGAATTGAAAAGAATTATAGATAAAAAGCTCAGAGCATTTCAAGAACGACGTGAGTAATTGTCTCTTTTACCCCATCCAATGAAGCAATTTCCTCAAGGATCTCATCAAGTCTCGTTTTGTCAGCTTCCACAATTAAATCAATGTCTCCAGTAACTCTGTAAACTCTCTTGACCTTAAGCTTCTTTATTGCATCATAGACCTGCTTCCTCTTTGTTGGCTCAATTTTGACAAAAACAAAAACATCACCTTTTCTTTCACCAAGGAGTTCTAATGCCTTTTCTGTGAGGTCTATAAAGCCCCTTCCGGTCCTTATATAACCAAGCTCCTTCAAAACCTTAAGATGGTTACTCAGCGCCTGTCTTGTAATTCCAAGCTCCTCTGCAAGTTCGTCCTGAGTTTTTTCAACTGTGTGTACCTCGATTGTCTTGCCCTCTTTGTAGAGCTTTCTCAAGAGCTCAATTTGTCGAGTGGTAAGTGAAACTTTTTCCTCCATCATTTAACCCTCCTTAATTTTTTCCTTGTCAATTATAAAGTTAAACTTTCAGAGTTTAATAAAGTTTTTGGTTTTTGTAAAATGAAATCCATATGTTCATCTGTTTACTGAATCGTAAATATAAATTTTTTCCGAAGTTAACTTTTTATTGAAGTTGAAGAAGTTATAAGCATGAATAAGGCAAGATATACTCAAGAGGTTCCAGAGGACAGGAAGGAACTTTTGAATGTTCTAAATGGACATGAAAAACCAGTTAAGATAATGATTCTGGGTGGAGTTGATACCGGAAAAACGACATTGGCAACATTTTTAGCAAATGAACTCCTGTCATCAGGGTTTAGGGTCGCAATAGTAGACAGTGACATCGGACAAAAAGGAATTCTTCCACCGGCCACAATAAGTCTTGGTTTTCCAGAGGGATTGTTTGAATCATTTGGAGATATAAAGGCATATAAACATTACTTTGTGGGGAGCATCACCCCAAATCAGTTTTTTGGAGAGATGATTGCAGGGGTTAAGTTGCTCACGGATGAAGCAGAGAAGAAAGCCGATGTGATTATTATAGATACCACAGGCATGATCAGCGGTGCAGGTGTTGAGCTTAAGAGAATGAAAATTGAAACTGTTAAACCTGATGTAATAGTTGCATTACAGAAAGAAAATGAATTAGAGCCAATATTAAAGCCATTCGAAGAGAAAGTTCAAATTTTCCGTCTTGAAGTTAGTAAAAAAGTTCGAAAATTCAGCAGAGAGGAGAGAAGGGAGATACGAAAAGAGAAGTGGAAGGAGTACTTCAGAGACTCAAAGTCATACACAGTAAATCTGGGTCACTTTATTATAAGCGGAACCCAGATTTTTCAAGGTGAAGAGATCAATGAGAATGAAAAGTCTCTCTTAGAGGCATTGTTTAAATGGTTAATCATTCACGGAAGAAAGATTGGTGGGAAATACCTTATTGTAAAGGCAGATATTGCCAATATCCCAAGACAGGTTGACAAGAACGTTCTGCAGTACGTTGATTTTGAGAAATTAAGCAATTTGATTCTTGGTATGATTGATAAAGAGGGCTTTTGTATTGGACTGGGAATTCTTAAGTTCATAAACTTCAAAGAGATGAAAGCTGAGCTTCTAACACCTTTGGATGAAAGGGCAATGGAAAAAGTTAGGGAGATAAGATTTGGAAGGATTAGGGTTCGAGAAGATGGTGAGGAACTCGGGTTATTGGACAGAAATGCGCTTTAGGAAAAGGTTTTAATACCCCACAATTTTCTTTATATTAGGTGCTCCTAATGGACCCCAAAGCCTTTATCGAGATATTACGACCCCATAACTGTTTTGTAGCTGGATTAGTTGGCATATTAGGCTCTATTGTGGCATTAGGGCATTTCCCCGAAATAAAAACAGCAGTGTTAATCTTTGCAGTTGTGTTTTTTGGATGCAGTGCCGGGAATACAATAAATGACTACTTTGACTATGAGATTGATAAAATCAACCGCCCTACAAGACCTCTGCCAAGGGGAGCGATGTCAAGAAAGACCGCATTTTGGTATGCAATACTCTTATTTGTTATTGGTCTTGTTCTGGCTTATCAACTCAACATATACGCATTCCTCTTGGCGGTAACTGCGTACTTTGTTCTGTTTATCTACGCATGGAAACTTAAGCCATTGCCAATCATTGGAAATATAATGGTTGCAAGCTTAACTGGGGCAACTCCCCTATATGGTGCGATTGCAGTAGGCAAAATTGGATTAGCCGGATATTTAGCATTATGCGCATTTCTGGTGAATCTGGCAAGGGAAATCATGAAGGATATCGAGGACATTGAAGGGGACAGGGCAAAAGGGGCAAAAACTTTGCCAATTATATGGGGGATAAAAAAATCGGCATATTTAGCATCGCTATTTGGAATCGCAACTGTAGTGGCATCATTTCTACCCGTAAATGCAGGGATTGGGGTAGGATACCTACCCATGATTATTGTTGATGGATTGATACTAATGGCAGTTTTTGAGCTTCTGAAAAATCCCGCCTCTGCTGCTGGAAAAGCTCAGAAAAAATTAAAAGCCGCAATTTATCTGGCTGTGTTTAGCTTTTTATTGGGTTCAATTACAACGGGGGTGAGATTATGATTTTTGAAGAGATATTCAAAAATAACCTTGAGAACAAAGAATTGTGGCTCATAATCACTTTCAAAACTCCCTATGGTCCTGGAGAAACAATGGACCTCATGGTGAAGGAGCTTGAGAAACTTGGATGGGAGATAAAATTTAAAGCCAACTGGTGGACTGCAGACGTTCCCTATGGACTCATAAGGATTGATGCAACACACAATGGAAAGGAGAAGATAATTCTTGGAAAATGGATTCTTGGAGATAAATGCAAGGTTATCAACGTAGACAATGCAGAAATTGAAAAAGGAAAGGAAGAATTCTTCAGAATGGTTGACAGCATAACCTCAACACTCATCTATGATCCGGTTATAAGAACCATGAGAGAGCAGTACTGAGCTTTCTTTTATTTTTTCATAAAAAAGGATAAATAAAAAGATATCAGGTTAGAATCTTGTAATAACCAATTTCCGGTTCGTAAATCTCTCCTTCTGCAAGAAGTTCTCTGAGAGCATCATCAATTATTGCCTGATCAAATTTCTCCTGCAGTTTTCGTTCTATGTACTTTCTTGAAACTGGCCTGTCACCTTTCGACCTAAGTATTTCAAGTATAGCTTTTTTGGCTTCCTCAAGCGTTTCATCGACTTTCTTCTCTTCTTCCTCGAACATTTCCTCCTCTAAGGCTTCCTCTGCTCTTTGTTCAATCATTATCGCATAGAGCTCATCAATTGTTTCAAGCAAATCTTCGCTTATCCCTTTGTTTTTGGCAATTACCTTTGCCTTAGCTGTTATGCCATATGTGTTGTAGATTTCAAATGCTGTTCTGGCTTTCTTTACGTGTTCCACCTTATCTCTCAGCGTTTCATAGCGGTGGAGAATCCACATATTGGGATGAACTTTTGAAACTCCCTCAACCAAAATCTGCTTATCCCCTCTCCACTCCGCAATCTTTCCAATAATCTGCACCAAGTCGCCTTTTTTAACGAGCTTGGCAAACTTTGTATCGTCCCTGAATCCCAAAACCCAGATTACACCAGTGCCGTCATCAACTTGGAACTTTCCGTACGTCTCATCTTCCGCTATTACTGGGTCTCTCACAACAGTTGCGACTATTTTAGCTCTGTAAACTTTTCTCGCATCTTTTGTGATTAAATAATTGGGTTCAAAGTCACCTTCACTTTTAACATAGAAACCTTCGAGGATGTCTTTAATATAAACCCTCGTAGCAGGTAAGCGCTTTTTCATTCTGACCACCACACCAAGGCATTTTCAATTTTTGGCAAAACTTTTCTCTCAAGCTCTTGAATCTCCTCCAAACTTTCCAAGTCTGCATCACTAAAGTCCTGGACAACTTCAGCATAGATGTGCATTTCCTCATTCCTGATTATCCTGCCAATTACCCTAACAATCTGTCCAACTTTGGGAAGAACATTTTCCTCAGTCTCGATTATGGCAACACCAGTCCCATCATCAAGCCAGAATAAGTAGTCAAGTTTATCAACTTTGACAACTTTCCCAATTAATGAAACTCTTGTATCTTCTTCACTTATCTCGCCAATTTTTCTCTCCACAGCTGGTTTTCTACGTCTAATTTGTGGTTGAAGCTCCTCCATCAGAACACCTCCCCTAATGTACTTTTAATCTCCCTTTTAGTTCTCTCAATTTCTGCTTTATAATCAACATCTTCCCAAGAAGATGCCTTGAGAAGCATGCCAAGAAATCTGTCTTCTACAACATTCCCTCTGATAACTATTTCTCTTCCAAGCAGTGGATAGAACTCCTCCTCTGCCAATTTTCTTCCTGCTTCCTTGATTGTCATTCCCATCTCCACCAGCTCTTTTAGCTTTTCACTTATCTCCTCTGGATCAACACCTAAAAGCTCAGCTGCATCTTCTCCAAATAGTGTAGCTCTGATATAACCTGTTGAATCGTCAATCCCAAAGTCAATCACTGTCATTTTTAGCGGTGTTACCTCCCCATGTTCCGGACAAATCCAAACTTCCATCCCTGGGTCATAGTCAACTTTTCTCCTGCACTCTGGACATGCATCGTATACTATAACCCTGTAGAGCTTTGCAATAGTTCCTCTAAGTTCAACGAACTTTTCCCCACCCATCAGTTCGGCAATTTTCCTTCTTGAATAGGAGTATGTCCTAACTTCTTCAAGTGGAGGTATCTCTTCGGCTCTTGGATCTTCTGGATTAACGATTATCCTACTTCTGAAGTTCACATGAAGCTCCGGAAGTCCAGCTAAGCTTTCTCTAACATTTGCATCAATTATCTTGATTATGTCTCCAATCTGGAGCTTGTTGTAATATTCACTAACTTTTCCATCCCAGAGAACAACTCTCGCCTTTCCAGTGCTGTCATAAATCAAGATGCTTGCAACCTGCCCTCTTGTACCATCTCTTTTTGTGTATTCTCTAACTCCATACTTACGCAGTATTCTCCCAACTATGTTCACGTCTCTCATTCCAGGTACGAGATCAGTAATGTACATTAGAGGTGCTGTTTCTTCCAAATTTACTCCTAACTGCTCTGCCAAAAGTAAAGCAGCAGCATGCTCAGATATTTTATCCCTTTGAGCAATTTCTCGTATCTGTTTTTCAATTTCATTTAAGCTAAGTCTTTTCTGCTTTTGAATAAGCTCAATAATCCGCTCTTTTGTTAGCACAGTCATATACACTCACCTAAATAGTAATTCTAAATTTGAGTATTTAAACTTTTTGAAGCTTCAGATTTTGCAAAATAACCATAAATTTTCTTTTTTACTCAGAAATAAGAAAACTAAGACCTTAAGAAATTACTCAGTCTGATTTTTATCCTTTTCAGTTCTCTCAAGTTTTTTAATTAAATCGGCATATTCAGCATGAACAACTTTTTTGAAAGCTTCTTTAATTAGTAGGGGATCATTTTCTGGAAATCCATAAAGTTCAGCAAACTTTGGAGTTGTTCCCAAAAGTTTAGTTCTCTCATAGGGCTCAGCATAAATTAAGCCCATTTGAAGAAGATGCTTGACGTGCTCATATGCTTGAGTTCCCCTGAGTTTTATTATCTTGCTTTGCTCTATTGGCTGAAGATATGCAATCAATGCAAGGGTTTTCAACTCACCGGTTCTTAGGTCTGGCTTCGGCATAAGATGAATTACCCTCTGAGAGTATTCCTGCTTAACCTGCATGACATACTTATCCCCTAAAACCCTGACAATTTCGATTGCACTTTTTCTTTCGGCATATTCCGCAGCAATCAGCTCGATCAACTTTTCGAGGTAATCAAGAGATCTTATTCCAAGAGCTTTTGAGAGCTCTTTTATGCTTAAAGGTCTCCCCGCAACGAAAAGAGCTGCCTCAACCAAAGCCTTGTCCTCAATTAATCCCATTATCACCACCTTTGAATCTTTGGAAGTTCAGCGTTATTAATCTTTTTCAACACCGACATTGGAGCATTAAGTTTTCTGCATTTTGATCACCTGAATAAGGTTTAAC
>CAZTOS010000068.1:0-11440 GCA_964615185.1 uncultured Thermococci archaeon | reverse complement strand
TTATTCGAGCCTCCTCTGCAAGTTTTTCAACTTCTTCTGCAGTGTACTTTATCAGAGGTCTGAATATCGGAATTCCAATTCTCGGAATTTCACTCAGCCTTATATCTCCTTTCCACTGATCGAGCAGAGCTCCGATTATTTTGTCATTTGCGTTATCTCCCTTGGCCAAAATATCAAAGTCGTTAATTTTTGCGAACCAGTAGGCGTTTCTTAGCATAACTTTTTTGCAGTGAATGCATATTGGGCCTTTCTTTCCAATTGAATTCCTGAGGAGACCTTCTGTTATGTCTATGAGATAATGTTCAACTTCAAGCTTTTTAGTGAAGTCCATTGCCCACAGCATGGGCTCTCTCCAGCTCCACTTATGGAAGAAGGTCAGGGCAGAAACATCTAAATCAGCTTTTTTCATAATATATAAAGCTAAACTGCTGTCTTTTCCCCCAGAGAACATGAGGAGTATTTTCTTTTCGTAAAGTCCCGTGTTTTTTGCAAACTGTTCAATCTCTTTTATCACTTTTGAAAGCATGGTGAAAAATAAAAAGGAGGGATTTAAAAATTTATACCAGGTGTTCATCTTTTTGAGTTTGTTCTCTGCAATTGGATTATAGTATTCTCCGTGGTATGCTCTAATTATTTCGAGTATCCACGAGATAAGAGCAATCAAACTTAAAAATCGTTGACTGCATGACATGAAATCATGAGAAGAAAGATTATACCTGCCAGAAATCCGAGAACATGTTTTTGACCTTAAAAATATTCGAACTTTATTGAATTGAAAAGCAATCTATTCTGTTCCAGATTTCGAACCTTATATTTTCGTTAGGCTCACCAAAACTTTTTAAGGCTTCCTATTCTATTAGTCCCACAGAATTAGGCTGTCCTAATGGTGATGCTCATGTATGTGCGTTTAACCCAGATGAGAGAAGGTGAAAGTGGTATTGTGGTAGACATTCAGGGTGGAGTTGGAGCTAGGCAAAGACTTCTGGGGATGGGGATAACTCCGGGAGTTAGGATTTGGGTGATTAAATCTTTAAGGCCTGGGCCAATAATAGTGGCTGTGGGAACTTCGAGGATAGCCCTTGGTAGAGGGATAGCAGATAAAATCATTGTTCGGAGGGTAATTTAATGAAGGTAGTAGCCTTGGCTGGTAATCCAAACGTTGGGAAAACTACGATTTTTAACGCATTAACGGGACTTAGGCAACATGTTGGGAACTGGCCTGGAGTCACTGTAGAGAAAAAGGAGGGAATTATGAAATATAAAGATGAAGAGTTCTTGGTTGTTGATCTGCCTGGAACTTATTCATTAACTGCTCACTCTATAGATGAGCTGATTGCAAGAAAGTTTATCCTTGAAGGAAATGCAGATGTTATTGTTGACGTTGTTGATTCTTCCTGCTTAATGAGGAATCTCTTCTTAACCATGGAAATTCTTGAAATGGGGGTTAAAAATGTTGTAATTGCGCTTAACAAGATTGATTTGGCTGAGAAAAAAGGGGTAAAGTTTAATTTTAAGAAAATGAGGAAAGTTTTGGGTGTTCCAGTTGTTCCTACAAATGCAAAAGAGGGAAGGGGTATAGCAGAGCTCAAAAAAATCATAGTAGAAATGGCAGAAGGTAAAATTACAACGAATCCAGTAACACCGGTTTATGATGATATCATTGAAAGGGAAATCTCTCATATAAGCGAGATATTAAGAGAAACAGCTTTAGCTGAGAAATATAACTTAAGATGGTTATCTATAAAGCTTTTGACGAGAGATGAAGAGGTTATAAAACTGGTTTTGAGATATTTGGGACATGAAAAAATGGATGAGATTCTGCAACACATAGGGGAGTTAGAAGAACATTATAAAAGATCCCTTGACATTATTATTGCCAATCAAAAATATGAATTCATCGACAGCCTAATTCATAAGTTTGTTACTCACTTTGCCGAGCAAAAAGAGACATTAAGTGATCAGCTTGATAAAATTCTGACACATCCTGTTTATGGAATGGTTTCACTTCTCATAATCTTTTACTTCCTCTTTAAATTTGTCTTTACAGTTGGAACACCTATACAAGAGGCTTTAGATTCGTTTTTTGCATCTTTGGGGGATATCATTGGAAGTTATATAACAAATGAAACTCTCAGAGGATTAGTAGTTGATGGCATCATCGGAGGAGTTGGTGCAGTTCTAAGCTTTTTCCCATTAGTCTTTCTGCTGTTTATTGCAATGTCAATTCTTGAGGACTCTGGATACATGGCAAGAGCCGCTGTTGTTATGGAGAGGATTATGAGAAAATTTGGCCTGCCTGGGAAGAGCTTTATTCCGATGGTTTTGGCATTTGGATGCAATGTCCCAGCCATTATGGCAACTCGGGCCTTGGACGATGAGAGAGACAGAATTTTAACAATGTTAGTAAATCCTCTAGTCCCTTGCAGTGCAAGAATGGTTGTTATAACATTCCTTACTGGAGTTTTCTTTGAAAATCATAATGCATTAGTTGCTGTCAGCATATATGCAATCTCCCTTGGACTGGCATTGATTTCAGCCCTTATACTTGGTAAATTTGTCATTAAAGGGGAGGAGAATCCATTTATAATTGAGCTTCCTGACTATCTTATCCCTTCATGGGGAAGTGTAGTGATTCACTCATGGGAAAGAAGTAAGGAATTTTTAAGGAAAGCTGGAACTGTGATTCTTGCTGGAGCAGTTGCGATATGGTACCTAAGCAATTATCCACAACCTGTTGGCACTGGCTTAAGCTATGTTGAAATGATTGGAAAGACATTAGAACCATTGGCTAAATTGATGGGTCTTGATTGGAAAGCCGCTGTGAGCTTAATTTTTGGCATAATTGCAAAGGAGAATGTCATTGCTACATATGGGGTCATATATGGGGTGGGAGAGAGTGGAGAGGCACTGGCAGTTTTAATGAAACAAGCAATGACTCCCCTCCAGGCATTTGTTTTGGCATTAGTGACAACGCTTTATCTTCCCTGTATAGCTACAATCGCTGCAATAAGGGCTGAAGGAGGAACAAAATGGGCAATAGTAGCGTCTATTTATAATCTCTTCTTAGCCACTGTTGTGGGAATTCTTGCATACCATTTGGGATTATTTATCTTGGGGTGAAAATTGTGCCAAACATTGAAGAAGTTCTTGAGCTTATAAAGAGGGGGTACACAAATCCTAAAGAAATTGCCAAAATGTTAGATTTAAGTATTGGAGAGGTTAATGGGATAGTAAAGATACTGGAGAGCTTAGGATACATTGAGAAAGTTGAGTTTGGAAGTTCACTTTGTAATAGCTGTCCAATGAGGAAAGTATGCTCTGGGAAATGTGTTCGTTTTAAGGGTCAGATATATCGGATATCTGAAAGAGCCTTATAATTCCTCAAAAACACCATAACAACATATAGCAAAATATATAAGCGCCAGGTCTTAATTATTATCGGTGGTGTTAATGAAGGCTGTTATTCTTGCTGGAGGATTTGGAACAAGGCTGAGGCCAATTTCATCAACAAGACCAAAACCCATGGTTCCTGTTCTTGGAAAGCCCAATCTTCAGTATCTCTTGGAAAGCTTAGAGAAGATTAAAGAGATTGATGAAATAATACTCTCCGTTCACTATATGAGAGGGGAGATTAGGGAGTTTATAGAGGAAAAAATGAGCGATTACCCCAAGGATATAAGATTTGTGAACGATCCAATGCCTCTTGAAACAGGAGGGGCATTAAAGAATGTTGAAGAATATGTCACTGATGAGTTCTTGGTAATCTATGGAGATGTGTTCACGAACTTCAACTTCGCAGAGCTCATTGAGGCTCATAAGAAGAACGATGGTCTGATAACAGTGGCTCTGACAAAAGTATATGACCCAGAAAAATACGGTGTTGTAATAACCGATGATGAAGGAAAAGTTATAGAATTCGAAGAGAAGCCAAAGAGACCAAAGACAAACTTGATTGATGCTGGAATCTATGTAGTCAATAGGGAAGTTCTAAAGGAGATACCGAGAAGAAAAGAAGTTTATTTTGAGAGGGAAATACTTCCAAAGTTTGTCAGTCAAGGACTGGTTTACGGATACAAGATGCCAAAGGAAAACTACTGGGTTGATCTTGGATCTCCAGAGGATTTATTCTATGCCCATCAGATAGCTCTTGATGAAATTGCAAGGGAAGATGGTTACTACACAATAAAAGACGACGCGGAAGTTCCAGAGGACGTTGAAATCCAAGGACCTGTCTATATTGACAGCGGAGCAAAAATTGGACATGGAGTAAAGATTAAAGCTTACACCTACATTGGACCAAACACGATAATTGAGGATAGAGCTTACTTAAAGAGATCAATCCTTATTGGAAGCGACATAATCAAAGAGAAGAGCGAAATCAAGGACTCAATTCTTGGAGAGGGAGTAGTGATAGGAAAGAACGTTATCCTCAAAGAAGGTGCAGTTGTTGGTGACTATGCAAAGATCTATGACAATTTAGTAATCTACGGAGCAAAGATCCTCCCATGGAAGAAAGTTGAAGAGTACGAAGCATATATCAGGATAAAGCTTGATCCAACAAAGGTAAGACCAGAGCTCACTCCAGATAGATGTCCTCTCGGCCTGCCAGAGTGTATATACAAGAAATTCAGAGCAATAGCTGGAGAAAAGCCTCCATGTGATGAATGTATTGAAAACCAATGGCTCTTCTGAGCTCTTCTTTGTTTTCCTTCATCTTTAATATCTCATTCTGGGATTGTATTCAAGGATTATCTCGCCATTTTTAAATACCCTAATCACTCCGCTTTCTGAAAGTGTTATTGCTGTTGCTTTCGTTTTCTTTGAGATAGCTGCAGCAGCAAGGTGCCTGCTTCCTAAACCCGGAGGTAAATGAACATCAAGCTTTTTTGGATCAACATCAAGATATCTACCTGCTGCTAAAATTCTTCCAGTGTTGCTTATTATAAATGCTCCATCGAGGGTTGCAAATTCTTTGATAACACCTTTTGTATTCTTATCTAACACATTCAGCTTATGTCCCCTAAAGGGATTTGGGACTATTTGATGGGAGTATTTCAGAACGTTTTTCGTGTCTCCAACCACGAATATTGTTCCGATAGGATATCCTTCCTTTCCCTCTAAACTTAATTCCACGGCTATTTCAAGCAGCCTTTGGAGCACGGTTTGAGCTTCTTCAAAGAAGCCTTTTGTAGTTGCTATACTCTTCTTTACGGTTCTTATCCCGAGAGTATTTGGAGTGATATAGAGAAATGTTTCCCCATCGGAGATAATATTGTTTTCAATAAGAAAAGCGGAAACGAGGTTTACAACGTTTTTTATCCCCAGAGAAAGGGGTAGGGGTATTTTTTTAATACGCTCATTAGAGACATCAAAGTTTTTCCCTACAAGTATTATGGGGACATCAATATCCGGTATCTCTCCCTCAAATGAGGGAGTTATTAAGACTAATGCTTTGGCGTCAATTTCTTTGATTATCTCCAAGGCTTTATGGAGAAGAATTTTGGTGTATCCGGTCTTCTTCATCTTTACACCATCTTATAGTATTGCTATTTGATATTTATAAAGTTGTTTGTTAAAACCCTGATCCCGACAATGGAAAACGTTTAATACTTTGGATAACTTACAAAATGTGTGGGTATTAATAGTTAAAAATTCCAGAATGAACCTTTAATGGTGAGAGTATGAGGATTGTGGTTGGGATAACAGGAGCAAGCGGTGTAATTTATGGGATTCGACTTATAGAAACTCTGAAAAAGTTAGGACATGAGGTTATCACAATAGCCTCGGAAACAGGATTGGCGGTAATTCGTCATGAAGTTGGCATTAATTTTGAGCCAGATTACAGGGAGAGTGACTTATTTGCACCAATTGCTTCTGGGTCATATAGATTTGATGCAGTTGTAATTGCCCCATGCTCAATGAAAACCCTAAGTGCCGTGGCAAATGGGTATGCTAACAATTTGATAACAAGAGTTGCCGATGTTGCACTGAAAGAGAGAAGAAAGCTGATTTTACTTATTAGGGAAACTCCATTAAACTTAATTCACGTCCAAAATATGTTGAAAATTACCCAAGCTGGAGCTATAGTTATGCCAGCATCTCCAGGATTTTACCATAATCCTAAGAATTTAGACGATATGATAAACTTTATAATTGGTAAAATCTTAGATATTTTGAATATCAATCATGACTTATACAAGAGATGGGGTGAATAAAAGTGTTACAACTGGATGACCTTGATAGAGCGATATTGAAACTCCTTAAAGAGGATGCCAGACTGACTATTTCAGAGATAAGTGAGAAATTGAATAAACCGGAATCAACAGTCCATTTCAGAATCAAAAAGCTCCAAGAGAGGGGTATAATAGGTAGGTACACTATTATTCTTGGAGAATCACTTAGGCCAAAATACGTAGCTTTTTTAGTTCTCAGAGTTGAAAAACCTGTTATTGAGGATTTTCTTGAGAGGTATCTTGAATATATAACAAAGACCCTTTCAATGCTGCCCAATGTTCTTATGGTAGCTAAAAGTGAAGAGGACAAAATAATTGCATTAGTTGGAGAAGAAACTCAGGAAAAACTGGATAAATTCATAGAAGACAACATAAGGAGCATACCAACTCTAAAGGATGTATTGGTTTTTCCAGTTAGAACATTCAAGAAGGGGGAAGAGATTATTGGATTTCTTGCGGGGATTTAAATGGAAGTTGAGATAAAATTTAGAGTTAACTTGGAGGAGGTTAGAAAGAAAATTGAAGCTCTTGGGGCTAAATTTGTAAGAGAGGAAATTCAGGAGGATTTATATTTTGCTCTTCCATCAAAACAGCTTTTGAGAATTAGAAAAATTGTTAACCTAAATGAAGTAATCCTTGGATATAAGCAGATTAAAGATGAAAGGAACGAAGAATTCGATGAAATTGAGGTTAAAGTTGAAGATTTTGAAAAGATGAGAATTATTTTAAGGCGTTTGGGATTTAAGGAAGATGTTTGGGTTAAAAAGCATCGGTATGTGTACAAGTTTGGAAACGTTACATTTGAGTTAAATCGGGTTGAGAAATTGGGAGATTTCTTAGATATTGAGGTTATAGCTGATAATGTTCAAGAGGCAAAAAAGAGAATTTGGGAAGTTGCAAACATGCTGGGGCTAAGGGAAGAAGACGTAGAACCGAGATTGTACCAAGAAATGCTTAAAGAATTGCCCAAATATGCATAGAAAGGTTAAAATAGTTTGAAATCCAAAAATTAATTTGGTGAAAGTGATGAAAAAAATTTCCTTTACTGATCATGATTTTTATTTTGAGCATACCCCTCATACAGGCAGCTAATGGGAATGTTCTTCATATCAAGGGTAACGGAAGAGCAGTTGTTGAAAGACAAAAGGACTTTCCATATGACCCCTCTTCTTGTCCATTTGAGATAGAATGGGAAGCAAAGCTTGAGAACTGGAACGGGGATGGGTTGATATACATAATGCATGTATCTGTTGATGGAAAAACTGTAGCATTTGAGTATGGTAAGGGATGGGACGGTACAAAAGTATACTCAGTGGTTGATAGCTATTCATCCCCTCACAATATAGATGTCACAAAATGGCACAAATATATGATAAAAATCTATAAAAACAAAATAGAATTTTACATTGATGAAGAAAAAGTGGATGAATATACTACCACTGTTACAGAGGTAGATGGATATGTAAGTGCAGGAGCATATGGGGGTTCAAATTCTTTTGATCTTTATATAGACAACATTGAGGAGAAGGGATGCAGTATTAGGATGACAGAGGATTTTGAAGATGGCTCCGATAACTATTTTGTGGATAATTCTGGTAATCCAATCCATGACCCGGAAGATCAAATCGAAATTAAGTCAACTGGGGGTACCATAGCCGCCCCAATCCCCGGTATCTCAATAGTAATTTCAGTTCTTTTGTTGTTATTCCTGAGGGGTAAAAGATGAAGACAATAAAAATTATAATTTTCCTTATTTTTTTCTCCAAATTTGCATTAGCAAGTTTTGCAGTTTATTATGGTGATGTATCTCCTTCCAACGTAAATGAACTCTCAAAGTTCAATCTCCTTATTCTCTCTCCTTTAGTGGAGGAAAATTATATCAAAGAGCTGAAAGACAAAAACGTAACCGTTGTGGGCTATTTAAGCTTAGCAACTATTGGTGGCTGGGAGCCTTGGGCTGAGGAGGTTCCTGATAGTATAATAATAGGGCACTGGGAAACATGGAATGAGAAAGAAGTTGACTTTTCCTCTCCACAGTGGAGAGGCATAGTTCTCAATAAAGCTATCCCGTATATCCTCTCAAAAGGTTTTGATGGTGTCTTTTTGGACAATTTGGACTACGTTGATAAATATCCCGAAAAGAGAGAAGCAATGGTTAAACTAATTAAAGCAATTCGTGAAAAATATCCGGACATAGTTATTGTAGCAAACAGGGGCTTTTCAATAACCAAAGAAATTGCTCCTCATGTTGATTACATTCTCTTTGAGGATTTTGTAACATATTACGATTTCAATGACAAAGAATACAAAATTTATCAAGATACTGACTTGCAGTGGGTTCTTGCTCAAGCTGAAATGCTAAAGAAACTGAAGGTTAAAGTTTTGGCTTTAAGTTATGCAGATTTAGGTAATGAGAAACAGGTAGAGGAATTTTCCAAAGTCGTCTGCAAATATGCAGATGAATATGGCTTTGAAGTTTATATGGCCGATATAACCCTTCAGAGAATTGGATTCAACTCATGCGGAAACACGAAAAGCACTATTTCAACTCAAACGGTCTTAAACGAGGCAAAAATTGGGGAAGAAAATAAAAATATCTGCGGATTGGGAGTAATTTTGCTATTAATACTTCTTCCGCGCTCACTTAGAGAACTTATCTTGCGGTAGCTACAATTTTTATAATGTCGTTGAATTGAAGCTCATAGTCTTCTCCAACTCTTCTGTGCGTTCTTGCATTTATTGCATAGAGAAATGTCTTCCCCAAATCGGTGTGCACTTTGAACGCTAAATCTCTTGGAGTTGAGCCTTTCTTCATTAAGAACACGTGAGGCAAAACGTTTCCAAAGCTATCGGTCATCTTGTGCTCATCCTCAACGGGATAAACTGGAATCAACTGCAGTAATTCAAAAACAGCTTTGTTGATGACCTCTTGAACTCCCGTTGAGCCAAATCTCTTGAGAACTTTTTCTTTGATAAGCTCCAATGCCTTCTTCTGCTTTGAGCTGAGGGGTTTTAAAATTTTGAAATCGCTCTGACCTGGGAGATAATCTATGTAGCCAGCTTTTGCTGCCTTTCTAAGCATTAACTCAGCGACAGCTGAAGTTGGCACGACAATGTAGCCTCTTTTATTCCCTTCTTCCATAAGTCTCTTTATCTGCTCATCGCTTGCCATATCTGCTTTGTTTGCCGCTATTATGATTGGCTTATTTATTCTCCTAAGTTCGCTGACAAAGTTATACAAATCTTCATCGCTCCATTTGGTTGGATCGTTGCTTAAGTTTGTTTTGTGCAAAGCTTCAAGGACGTCTTCTTCACTGACTCCAATTCCGGTTAGTTGCTCTGCAATGGCTCTTGCGAGATTTAGATGTTGAAGTTTAACCCTTTTAGCAAATTTATCCCAATTTTTCTTTAAAATTCCATAAATCCAGTAGTTTATCTCCTTCTCCAGAAATTCAATATCTTCAACGGGATCATGGTAATCTGTGGGCTGTCCTTCAGCATCGGTCCTTCCGCTTGCATCAATGATATGAATCAATGCTGAGGCCATTCTTAGGTCATCTAAAAATTTGTTTCCGAGACCCCTTCCCTCATGTGCACCGGGCACAAGTCCGGCTACATCAATCATCTTTATTGGAATCAAGGATAGCCCATCTCTATACTCATAGTTCTGTGGATTTGGAAGGCAGCCAAGCTCCTTGCATGGATGCTCTGCTATAACATGACTCACTCCAACATTTGCTTCAATAGTAGTGAAGGGGTAATTGGCTATTTGAACATCAACTAAAGTTGCTGCAGAGAAAAAGGTTGATTTTCCAACATTTGGTTTTCCTACAACACCGATTTCCATTTTACCACCTGATTAATCTAAAACCAATTCTGATTTTAAGTTTTGGGTTCCTGATTTAAGCAAACTGAAGTTTAAACTAAAAAGTAGAGTTAAAGATAAACATTGCCCTCTTTAATGACAACTCTCCATTCCTCCCTTCCATCTTCATAAATGATTTTGTAGACACCATCTTCCATGAGAAACCTTTCCAGAGATTTTGAATCCACGTTGGCTACTTTGATTCCTTTTCCAACATTCCATATCTCAGCTCTCATTTACATCACCTTTATCTCTATAGTTTTTTCGAAGATTAACGTTCTTGTTTATAAATTTTTCTGTTTATATTAAAAATTTCCGAAATTATTACAAAATTTCTGCTACTTATGTGTAGGGAGTTCATAGAATGGAAAATTAAGAATTCAAAATATGAGGAATTTTCCTTTCTCCATTATCTTTTCCCCGTCAACTTCAACCGTTGGATTCAGAATGAGGCAGTCAAAGTGGTTCAAAGCTGGAGCATCATTATCGTAGTTTGCCCCAATTGCTATATGGGCTGTATTTCTGAGCTTCTCATCCTCAAGGAGCTTCCCACTCATCTTTGCTCTCGGATTTAGTCCTATGCCAAGTTCTCCCAAATGCCATGCATTCTTAGCCAGCTCTTCTTTTCCCATTTTAAGCGCTCTTTCCTCTGCTCTCTTTATGGCCTCTTCAAGCTTTTTAGCTTCTTCTTGACCTTCAATCTTTTGCACAAAACCTCCTTTAACGTATATTTTTACGGGATTTTTAGGGAGGATGCTTTCTCCATTTAATCCCAGAGTTCCGTCAAAAACTATCACTCCCTCACTTTTTCCAACTGCAGGAGAAATGAATACTTCTCCAGCGGGCAAGTTGCCGCCTTTGCCAGGTCTTCTAAAATCACCATCGTCTCTGAATGCTTTTCTCTTATTTATATTTATCCACAAATCTGTTCCTTTTTCAGTTGCTACATGCACTTCTTTCCCTTTATCAAGAATTTCAGCCAAGACTTGTGCCTCATACCTAAGCCTCTCATAATCAATTGGAACAGCTCTCAGGTACATGTCCACAGTGATTCCAGGGCTCCAGAAGGAGCGTATTCTTCTATCTCCCCAGAGGAGCTTTTCAAAAATGTGAGTATACTTATGGTTGTCTCTTCCCACATATCCGATATTCAATCCGAATGCATCTTTCCCCAATTTTTTCTCAGTTATTGAGATTACTATGTCTGGCTCACTTTTTATGGCCTCAATTACACTTCGCTCTGCAAATTCAAGTGAAGTCTTTGGCTCTTGAATGATGATTGTGGGCTTAGCGTGGAATTCCTTAGCAGCATTGAAAAGGCTCAATGAAATGCCAAGAACCT
>CAZTOS010000067.1:8788-11891 GCA_964615185.1 uncultured Thermococci archaeon | reverse complement strand
ACCCAAGAGCAAACCTTAATGCTCGCTTTCCGCTTTCACTGAGCTTTCCAAGGTTGTCTATTTGCCTCTTAAAGGTTATATCATTGGCATAAAGGTCGATTCTAACGTTTCTTAAGGCCCATGTAGGGACAGTTTCAAGGGCAACAACAAGAAAACGCTTTCCCTTTTCAGTCACGGTTCCAATTAAATCACTCGCTAAGGGATTTCCTCTGCTTATCACAACCAAATCCCCAACGCTGATTTCAGTCTTTATTTCATGCTTTCTGCCGTATTTAACGAGTTTGTATCCGAACTCTTCACCGATGATTTTTCCATTTAAGCCTAGAACAGCTCTCCCTACTTTTTCTCTCTCGTAACCACTTAACTTTCTCATTTCTTCTCTCATAGCCTCTATTTCAGCTTCTCGCTCAAGCTCAACAAGCTCTTTGAGGTGATTGATGTATCGAATTAGGTTCATCTTATTCCACACCTTCATAATCTAACTCTCAGTCTTCATTAAAAGCGTTGGGTTATTTGATCATAAATTATTTAAAGTTGAATAATTTAAAGTTGAATAATGTGGTGATGCATAATGGAGAATCCATTTATATTTGGAGAACCCGCTAAAGGTGAGAAATTCATAGATCGAAAAAGAGAGCTTGAGAGGCTTAAAAATTACATCATAAATGCAAGAAATGTGATCATATATTCGCCAAGAAGATTTGGCAAAACATCTCTCGTATTGAAGGTGCTTGAAGAACTGAAAGGGGATATAATTCCAATTTTTATTGATTGCTATTCAGTAACCTCTGAGAAAGACCTTGCGAGCAGGCTCACGAAAAAAGTTCTCCAGCATTACAGGGGGAAAGAAATATGGTATGCTGTAAAGAAGCTGTTCCAAAACATAACTCCAAAAATTACAATTGAAACGACACCCGAAGTACAAATTGAAATCAGTTATGAGGGCGTTGAAAATTGGGAGGAAGCGTTAGATTTACCCCAGAAGTTGGCTTTAGACAAAGGTAAGAGGGTTGTTGTGGTTTTTGATGAATTTCAGGAACTTGCAAAATTCGATAGTTTGCTTAAACTTCTACGATCAAAATTCCAGCATCACGATAGAGTCAGCTACATCTTTATTGGCAGCAAAAGGCACCTAATGGAGTGGATATTTAAGTCAAAGGAGGGCCCCTTTTATAATTTCGGTGCTCACATTACTCTCAAAGAAATACCTAAAGAGGAGTTCAAAATATACATCTGGGATGCGTTTAAAAGAGGTAGTATTGAAATTGAGGAGCATGTTGTAGATAGGATCCTCTCTTTAACCAGATGCCACCCATATTACACACAAAGATTATGCTTTGAGCTTTGGTATGTTGGAGTGCTCAAAAAGGAAATAGATGAAAAAGACGTGGAAAGGATATTAAGTGAGCTTATATCAGATTTAGAAGACTCTTATCTGCTGATTTGGGAGTCATTAACCCCAAATCAAAGAAAAGTTCTACTTGCAGTAGCCAAAGGAGAAGAGGACTTATTTTCAGGAGAGTTCTTACGTAAATATGACTTTAAGAGCCCAGCAAGTGTGCAATCTGCCTTGAGAAAGCTTGTAGAGAAGGAGATAGTTGCTAAAATTGGAGAAACATACAAGATATCAGACATCTTCATGGAGTACTGGTTGAAAAAACGATTCCTTGAAGAATAGTTTTCTGGTGGGCCCGCGGGGCTTCGAACCCCGGACCTCCCGCTTATCAGGCGGGCGCTCTGACCAGGCTGAGCCACGGGCCCTCTTCAACTGGTGCCCCGGCCGGGATTTGAACCCGGGTCGCGGGATCGAGAGTCCCGCATGATTGACCGGGCTACACCACCGGGGCGCCGATAATCCTAAGCTTTGCCAAATTTATAAATTTTTCGGTGATATATGGGCTTTTTGACATTGCTTACTCTCAACTTCCGTAATCCTTATATCTCGTTCTTTCAACAATAATGTATTGACGCGAGGTGAATAATATGAGGGTTTTGATTATGGCTGGTGGTTATGCTACTCGGCTTTGGCCTATAACAAAAGACAATCCTAAGGCGCTGCTTCCCGTGGGGGATAAAGTGATTCTTGATTACATTATTGAAAAAACGAATGAGTTAGATTTGGAGGTTTATATTTCAACTAACAGGTTTTTTGCAAAGTACTTTGAGAAGTGGAGCAAAGACAAGAATGTTGGGCTTTTGGTTGAGGATACACTTCATGAGGAGGAGAAGCTCGGTACGATTGGAGCTTTAAATGAGGCTCTTGAAAAGCTTGGTTTGGATGATTATTTAGTTATTGCTGGGGATAATTTGTTCTCTTTCAGCTTGAGGGATTTCTTGGATAGATACGATGGGAAAACTTTGATAGCTGTTTATGATGTTGGTGATTTCGAGCTTGCGAAGAGGTATGGTGTGGTTCTTCTTGAGGGAGATAGGGTGATTGATTTTGAGGAAAAGCCTGTAAAGCCCAAGTCAACCCTCATAAGCACTGGAGTTTATGTGTTCCCAAGGGAAGTTATGGGGATGATTCCTCAATACTTGGAGGAGGGTAATAAAGATTCTCCCGGCTATTTTATTCAGTGGCTCCTATCTAAAGGGATTGAGGTTCATGCGTATAAATTTGATGAGTACTGGTATGATATTGGGAGTGCGGACAGTTATCTTGAAGCATTGAAAACCCTTTTAAAGGAAAGTTACATTGAGGAGATTCAGATCAGTCCTTATGCAAAGATTATTTCTCCAGTTGTTATAAAGAGAGGAG
Organism: uncultured Thermococci archaeon; assembly: GCA_964615185.1. Lineage (GTDB taxonomy): Archaea > Methanobacteriota_B > Thermococci > Thermococcales > Thermococcaceae > Thermococcus_B. The sequence continues at coordinate 9,133 of CAZTOS010000067.1, read as the reverse complement.
CAAAGATTCTTGGAAGGTCAATTATTGGGCCTTATGCTTACATTGGTGAGGACTGTGTAATTGAGAACTCTGATATCAGCGATTCAATAATTTTTAGGAATACGATAATAAGGAATTCGACAATTTGGCGTTCGATTATTGATGAGAAGTGCGAGATTAGGAATTTGGAGCTTAAGAAGAGCTTAGTTGGTGGACACGCAAAAATACAAAGAGGAGAGTAATAAAAATGAGGGGCACCATATAGAATTTTGATCTTTAAACGGAGTTTTACCTTGAACAAAGCTTACATTGGGTAAGTTGCAGAATCTGTTCAGGTATAAAACTTAGATCGAAATGAAGCCTCTT
>CAZTOS010000067.1:0-8688 GCA_964615185.1 uncultured Thermococci archaeon | reverse complement strand
CTCCAAGATAGTGGACAAACTTTCGGATATTTTACGATTGTCATATGGGTTGCTCCTTACGCCTTTGGTGAGCAAAAAGCTTATATACTCTTAGCAGTGTCTAATTAGATGTAATTAAATATCATTAAAGTTGGAGGTGATTTGAATGGCAGAGGATGAAAGAAAATACACCACAGTTTCAATTCCAAAGCCCCTCTATGAGAAGATAAAGAAGAGAATTGAAGGAACCGGCTTTACGTCAGTTTCTGACTACGTTACATACGTTTTGAGGGAAGTATTGGCGAGCTTAGAAGAGGAAGAGAAAGAAGAGGTCTTCAGTGAAGAGGAGGAGGAAAAGGTTAAGGAGAGACTTAGGGCCCTTGGCTATCTCGACTGACTTCTGTTAATTTTTATTTGGGTGATTAGAATGGTTTCTAAGCCACATGGTGGAAAATTAGTTAGGAGAATAGCTGCCCCAAAGACAAGAGAGAGAATCCTAAGTGAGCAAGCTGAATATCCAAGGGCTGAAATTGATCATGGAAGGGCAATTGACCTTGAAAATATAGCTCATGGTGTTTATTCACCACTTAAGGGATTCTTGACGAGTGATGATTTTCAATCCGTTTTGGATCATATGAGGCTTAGTGACGATACCCCATGGACAATTCCAATTGTTCTTGACGTGGAAAAGCCCGAATTTGAAGAGGGTGATGCGATTCTGCTCTACTATGCTGGTTTGCCTATAGCGAGGATGCACATTGAGGAGATTTACACCTATAATAAAAAAGAATTTGCTCAAAAGGTTTTCAAAACAACTGATCCTAATCATCCCGGCGTCGCTAAAGTCTATGCAATGGGTGAATATTTAGTTGGCGGTGAAATTGAGCTTTTGAATGAGTTACCGAATCCTTTTGCCAAATACACTCTCAGACCAGTTGAGACAAGGATTTTGTTTAAGGAGAGGGGATGGAAGACGGTAGTTGCTTTTCAGACGAGGAATGTTCCTCACATAGGACACGAATACGTTCAAAAAGCTGCGTTGACCTTCGTTGATGGTCTTTTCATAAATCCCGTCTTAGGAAAGAAGAAGAAAGGGGATTATAAGGATGAGGTAATCATCAAGGCATATGAGGTTCTCTTCAAGCACTACTATCCAAAGGATGCAGCTACACTTGCAACTGTTAGATATGAAATGCGCTATGCTGGGCCAAGAGAGGCAATACACCATGCAATCATGAGGAAGAACTTTGGGGCAACTCACTTCATAGTTGGGAGGGATCATGCAGGTGTTGGTGATTACTACGGACCTTATGAGGCATGGGATCTGTTTGATGAGTTTCCAGACTTGGGCATAACTCCAATGTTCATCAGAGAAGCTTTTTACTGCAGAAAGTGCGGCGGAATGGTCAATGCTAAAATCTGCCCACACAGCAGAGAGTTTCACGTGAGGATAAGTGGAACAAAGCTTAGGAAAATGATCATGAGTGGTGAAAAGCCGCCAGAGTACATGATGAGACCAGAAGTTTACGAGGTCATAAGGAGTTTTGAAAATCCATTCGTGGAGTGATCTAAATGCTGATAATCCACCACTGGGACACCGACGGCATAGCATCAGCAGCTTTAGTTGCTAAAGCTCTTGGTTTAGAGGAGTTTGAAAATTTGAGTCCTCCTATTGGAGAATTTAGGTTTGACGAAAGAATCAAAAAAGCTATTGAAAAAGCTGACAAGATTTACGTGCTCGACTTAAACCTGCCAAATGAAGTTGAGGATATTGATAAGGAGACAGTCTTCATTGACCACCACATACAGCCCAAAATTAGAAATCCAAAAGTTAAGCAGATAAACCCAGCTTTGAATGGAGAACATGCTCCTTCGACATCTTTCGTTGTTTCCCAATATTTTAGCACTTGGAATGAATGGACTGCTTTAGGGGCTTTGGGGGACATAGGTAAGAAGGCACTTGAAATTCCCAAGATTAGAGAGCTCTTAACGATAAATAAGGAAGAAGCCCTTAGATTAGTTCAGCTCATTGATTCAAACTATGTGGTTATGGATAGGGAAGGTGTGGAAAAAGCCGTGGAGGTTCTCCTAACACATAACCTAAGAGAGCTTTTGGAATATGAGCCTTGGGTTAAGAAAGCTGAGGCGATTGAAAAGACAATAAATGATGCAATTGGTAGTTTAGAGCTTAGAGATGGATTTGCCTTCATAACTTTTGAGAGTCCTTTCAACGTGATCTCCAAAGTCGCAAGGAAAGCGGTCTGGGAGCTTGGATATAGGGGAGCAGTGGTTGTGAACAGAGACTTTCACGGAAAAGCTCAGATATACTTTAGAATTTCTCCTGAGCTCGCTGATAAAGTAGACATGGGGAAAATAATTTCACTCCTCAAGGAAGAAGGCTTCAATGCCGGTGGAAAGAAGGAAGTTTTGGGATGCATATGTGAAAAACATAGAGTTGATGAGGTCTTGGAGATAATTAACGCTCATCTGAGGTGATTGGAATGAATGAGATGTTAGAGAACGTTAAGAAGGTCTTTGTGATTGGTCTTGACTCAGCCCCTCCTGAGCTTTTGTTTGATAGGTTTTTGGATGAGCTGCCTAACATAAAGTGGCTTGTAGAGAGGTCAATTTACGGCCCGATGCAGAGCACAATTCCCGCTATAACTATTCCAGCTTGGATGGTGATGGCAACAGGGAAAACTCCTGGTGAGCTCGGCTTATACGGCTTCAGACACCGCAAAAAGGGAACTTACAATGACATCTGGATTGCCCACAGTCTGATGGTGAAAGAAAAGACGGTCTGGCACTATATAGCTGAAAAAGGCAAAAAATCGGTATTGGTTGGAGTTCCGCCGAGCTATCCTCCAAAGCCAATCAACGGCTGGCTTATCTCATGTTTCATTACGCCAGATGCTTCCGTTGATTATACGTATCCAAAAGAGCTTAAGGGAGAAATTGAGCGGTTAGTTGGGGAATACATCTTTGATGTGGTCTTTAGGAAAGAGAACAGAGATGAAGTTAAAGAGCAGCTCTGGGAGATGACAGAAAAGAGGTTTGAGGTGATTAGGTACCTTATTCAAGAGAAGGACTGGGATTACTTTGAGTTCGTTGAGATCGGCCTTGACAGAGTTCACCACGCATTCTGGAAGTACTTCGACGAGAACCACCACCTCTATCCGGGAGATAACAACCCTTACAAGAACGTCATTCCTGATTATTATAAGCTCCTTGATGAAGAGATTGGAAAGACTTTGAAGCTTCTGGACTTGGATGAGACAGCTGTAATTATTGTTTCAGATCACGGAATAAAGGCAATGAAAGGTGCATTCGCAATCAACCAGTGGCTCATTGAAGAGGGACTGCTGAAGATTAAGAATCCAGAGATTTTGAAGGAAGGGAGGCAGGTTAGGTTTAACGAGCTCAAAGTAGATTGGAGCAAAACTATTGCATGGGCTTGGGGGGGCTATTACTCAAGGGTTTTCCTCAACGTGAAGGGAAGAGAGCCCCAGGGAATAATTGAGCCCGAAAGGTATCACGAGGTTAGGGATGAAGTTGCCGAGCTGATAAAGAGCATAAGGGGTCCAAACGGAGAAAAGTGGGACACGAAGGTGTTCTATCCTGAAGAGATTTATCCAGTTGCCAAAGGTGATAGGCCGGATATGATGGTTTACCTGGATGATTTGAACTGGAGGGCAGCAGGAACTCTTGGCTATGAGAGTCCCTATCTGCTGGAGAATGATTTGGGTCCGGATGATGCAGTTCATGCCGAGTATGGAGTTTTCTCCCTCTATCTGCCCGGAATGAGGGAAGCAAAGAGAACACAGCTCACAATCTATGATTTTGCTCCAACTGTGCTCAAGCTCTTTGGAATGAAAAAGCCTCTTAGAGGGAGGAGTGTTGTATGACTGGGGGCTTTACAATCTGGCTCACAGGTCCGAGCGGTGCTGGGAAGACAGTTTTAGCACATACTTTAAAGAAGAAGCTAAAGGAGATGGGGTACAAGGTTGAGATTCTTGATGGAGATATCATAAGAAAAACTCTATATCCAAACTTGGGCTTTTCCAAGGAAGCAAGGGAGATGCACAACAGAATAGTGATCTACATGGCAAAGCTTTTATCAAGGAATGGAGTCATAGCGATAGTTTCTCTGATTTCACCGTATAAGGCTGTTAGAGAGTACGCGAGAAAGGAGATAGGCAGATTTATTGAGGTTTATGTATATGCACCTTTGGAGGTTAGGATTCAGAGGGATCCAAAAGGATTGTACAAGAAAGCCATGCGCGGTGAAATAAAAGGATTGACTGGCTACGATGGAGTTTATGATGAGCCGGAGAATCCAGAGGTTAAAGTTGACAGCTCAAAGATGACCCCAGAGGAAGAGGCCGAAGCAGTGCTAAAGAAAGCTAAAGAGCTTGGCTATTTGAAGTGATGTATAATGGTATACAGAAATTGGGTATATTAGCAATGTTGTATACTACTATACAAATACTTAAATCAACGTAGTTAAGTATATTGCTATACAGGTGATGCTATGTACCGTAGATTTGACCTTAATGAACTAAGAGAGATAATTGAAGAAGACTTAAAAGCCGGAGAGGAAGAATATTACAAAGAACGATACAATATAAGCTCAATTGCGTTTTTTAAGGCGATAGTTGGGATATGTGACTACATCATTTATAAAGAACTTGGCATACTACCTTCAAATCATAACAAACGGTTTGAAATTCTGAGAAATTGTTATCCTGAGCTTTATGAGATTGTTGACACTGATTTTGAAATTTACAGAGCTGCTTACATTTTCAAAATCCATAAAGAAGACGCTGAGAAGGTGAGAAAAGATGCTTGGAAACTCTATCAAAAAATTCAATGAAATTAAAAGAATTGCAAAAGAAATTGTAGACATTTATCCTCAGGTATTTGATGTTGTCCTTTATGGCTCCACAGTTAGGGGAAAAGAAAATCCCAGGGACTTAGATATCATTATCCTGTATAGGGATATCAAGAAGCAAGATGAGGAATACTATAAAATCCCATTTGAATTCAGAAAAAAGCTTATTGAGCTTGGATACTCCAGAGAGGAACTTGATGTAAAGGGTATCGCCATATGGGAGCTTTTTGACCCCAACTTTTTCGCTTCATTGGGTATTTTAGCTGAGGGATACTCCCTACTCCATGAAAAATTTCTTCATGAGTTACTTAATGGGGAAGCCTATGCAATGTTTCTTTATAAGTTGCCGAAGGAGTGGACGCACAACAAGCTAAACAAGTTTCTGCATGCTTTAAAGGGAAGGGATGGGAAGTCGGGGATTCTTGGAGAGATGGAAGGATTATATTTGTCAAGAGGAGTAGTTTTGGTGCCCATTTGGAATACTGAAAGGTTTAAAAGATTCTTAGAGCGCTGGAATGTCGAGTATGAGTATTCTCTAATAATAAAGACTATGACAATGATATGAGGTGGGTTTTATGCTCTCCTTTGTTCTTCTTGGCTTCATTGTTGGATTTTTAGTCGGGCTAACTGGTATTGGTGGAGGAGCTCTGATGACTCCTTCGCTTATTTTCTTAGGTGTTGAGCCCTTAATGGCTGTCGGGACTGACCTTTTATATGCAACAGTTACGAGAATTTTTGGCGTGTTCTTCCATCATAAGAAAGGCAAGATTAGGTTTGATTTGGCTTTGAGGCTCTTTGCTGGAAGTTTACCCGCAATTTTGCTGGGTTCTATCTTGCTCAGGATTATTGATAAAAGCACTCTTAATAATTACCTCACCCTATTACTTGGTACAATCCTTATTGTCAGCTCATTCCTTAGCTTAGTTAAAGGAGAAATCCACATTCCCATAAGACCCAGGAGAGAATATTTATATCTTTTAGGGTTCATTGTCGGCTTAACCGTTCAGTTCACTTCAGTTGGTGCTGGAGTTATAGTGAGCTTTGCATTGATGAATTTAGCTAAGCTCAGTCCGAGGGAGGTTGTTGGTGTTACGATATTTTATGGTTTAGCTTTATCATCTTTCAGTGCTTTGAACTATGCATTTTTAGGAAGCATAGATTATCGTTTGGCTTTGGCTTTGATTGCTGGCACTTTACCGGGTGTATATTTGGGGACTCATGTAAACGCAAAGGTGGATAAAGATAAGCTGAGGAGTGTTATTAATTTGATAATTTTGGTTATTGGGGCTTTGATACTCCTTCAGAGGATATGAGTTGGGGGTGAAGCTCCTTAGACCTCGTTTCTTGGCGCTTACGCGCCGCGCAATAAAACAGTTTCTTAAACAACAAGCTTTTTATGTTTCTTATAGCTACTATTCTCATGGTGGGATATTATGAGTGAGGTTTTTGTCTCGGTTCCTCAAGATTTGACGAGGATTTTAAGGGTTAGTGAAAAAGATCTTCCGAAAGTTGTGAGGCTTTATCTGGCAATTGAGCTCTATCGTGAGGGAAAAATCAGCTTGGGTAAGGCGGCAGAGATTGCTAAAGTATCGAAGTGGAAGATGATGGAGATTCTAGCGTCAAAAGGCATACCCCTCCAGTATGATGAAGAAGACTTAAAAGAAGATGTCGAGACTCTGGAGAGGTTGCTATGATAGTAGTTTCAGATTCCGGACCATTAATAGCATTAGCTAAGATTAGAAAGCTAAATGTTCTAAGAGAACTCTTTGGAGAGATAATAATCCCAAAAGCCGTTTGGATTGAAGTTGTCGAGAGAGGAAAAGGAAAGCCTGGTTCTGATGAAGTTAAAAATGCAAATTGGATTAAGATTATTGAAGTAAAAGACGAATTAAGCGTTGAAATTTTAAGGAAAGAGATTGAGGTTGGGGAAGCTGAGGCTATAATTCTGGCTAAAGAGATCAACGCTGACTTAATTATTTTGGATGAGAAAATTCCAAGGATTATCGCCAAGTCTCTTGGCTTAACAGTTGTTGGAAGTTTGGCCATTCTCTTTATTGCAAAGAAGAGGAGCATTATTGAAGAGGACTTAGAATTACTAATAAATGAACTACGAACTAAAGGGGTTCGCTTTAGTGATAGAGTTATTAAAGAGCTGAGAAGGATGTATAGCTCCAATTGAGCTTACATCTTATGTCTGATTTTCTTTTTCCATACGCTTCTGTTGTCTAAAAACCATAAAAGCCTATCCTGGGTACTCTTTCAAAACTTTCTCTAAATATTGTGGAGTAGAAGCCATTTTTAATCATCGTTCTTAGAATTTGATTTGCCTCTTCCAGTGTTAGAACGTCAGTTTTAACGCCTAACGCCAAAACACCAATTGTACCCGAGACTTAAGGTATGCAGATTTTCTGGCATCTAAGTCACCATTGAGGAATATTCCTCCCCTATTTTTTGCTACTGCGATGCAGGAAGCTTCTCCCTTTCCCAAGTTTGTACAAAGTTTTCTGTACAGTTCAATCTCCTCGGTTTTGAGTTCTACAACTTTAAAGGGAAGTTTGGCCTTTGGCAAAATATCTCTTTCAATTCTAAGATTGAATTCTTCTAAGACTTGCTTTGTGATTATAGAGTCTCTCAAATGTCTTTTAGTAGTTCAAGCTTTCCGATTTTAGCAAAGTTCGATAGTACCGTGTTATCAACACCTCTGCTATGACATCTTCCTTGCTCAATTTTCTAATGGGAATGCCTCTTTTATGAAACTCCTCGATTAGCTCTTCTCGAGTCATTCCTAAAAGCTCTGCCGCCTTACCCAAGCTGATTTTCCTATCAAGGTAAGCGCTAACCACAATTTCCCAAAATAGTTCTTTGTCTTTTTTAGAGCCTTATTATCTTATCCAGATTAAGTGTGGCAATCTTCTCGAACTCGCTTATCAGCCAGAGCTCTTCCATGATCTCACCATTTAGATTTTTATAAGTAGTATTAACTATTTAGTCTGACCTCCTCTGCCTTAAGGAGAGGCTTTCAAGTGGGAAGGGCTAATAAAAAGTTGCAGTAGTAAGTCGGAATAATATAAGGTGCTTCATCTCTTAGACCTGCTTTATTCTTTTTTATATTGGCACTTCGTATCGCAACATATATTCCAAAAAAATATAAAAACCCTAGTTCCCATCATGTCTTTGGTTGTGCATTGTGCTTAGTTGAACGCTCCCACATGAGCAACCACTTAGTATTTCTATAAGCATCTAAACCAATTTTTAATCTTGATGGGAACTAGGGTTATAAAAAGTGCGGTGATTTATATTATTAGGGATATAAGGTTATCAGGGATGTCGCTTTTCGTTATGGATTTAAGGAGTTGAATACTGTGAAGCTGATTGCGGAACTGGCTGTGAACAGGTTCGCTTCGCTTGTAAGTGGAAGTTCCCTTAGGAATGAAGTTGCGGGGATTGTAAAGAGAAAAGTTTCTCCAAATTTTGTGATAGAAGTTTTAAATGCATTGGAGGAGAGTTATTTGATCTTTAGAATTCCCCCACTTTCATATAGGGTTAGGGATATTAAACGGCACCCGAGAAAACTCTATGTGGTTGATACTGGTATCATAAATGCTGTAACATTCAGGTTTTCTAAGAATATCGGACGGTTAGCTGAGAATATTGTGGCACTGCATTTAATAAAAAGATTCGGAAAAGAAAATGTGTTTTATTATAAAGGAGATAGGGAAGTTAAAGGTTTGATAGAGGCCATGGAAGAGTTTTCACTGGAAGAGGGAGTGATAATAACATCAGCCTATGAAGGATTAGAGGAAATTAAAGGAAAACGT
>CAZTOS010000066.1:0-12231 GCA_964615185.1 uncultured Thermococci archaeon | reverse complement strand
TTCTGTCATTTGTTCACCTCTTATAAGCACTTTCTCTTGGGAGGATGTCTTCAATAACTATAACCTTTTTGTCCCATAAAATAACATAGAGAACTCGATATTTCCCAAGTCTGAGGGCGTAAAGGTTCTCAAAACTTTTGATTTTCCTGAGGTCGAATTTGTTTCGTGGGAATGGGTCGTATTGTAGGGTTTCAACAAACTCAGATAGTTTCTTTTGGTGTGCTTTAGAAAGGTATTTTTTGGCTTTCTTTGGGACTTTGGGATCAATGATGACTTGAAAAGTCATAGCCCAAGCTCCTTTTTGAATTCTCCAATGGTTAATCCTTTTCCGCTCTCATACAATTCTTTTGCCCTTCTGATGATCTCTTTGGCTTCTTTTTTATCCATTTCTTCCTCTTCCAACATCTCAGCTTTGAGCTTGAGGAGTTCAATTTCCATCTCTTCGAGTTTCTTTTTCATCTCACGCACATCTTCGAGCAGAATATTAACAGCATTTGCCCCCATCAATTCTCACCACCATTACGTGCTACGTAATACAACTTGGCATTTAGTGTTTATAGGGTTTGCGAAATTTTTCGCAGAAGATTATGATAACAAAAGCAAAAGGAAAATTGGGCGTTGTTATCATGCTAACTTTTTTCTTTGTCTTTTCTTTTCTCGGGTTTTGGCAAGTATTTTCCACCGTCTATTTGTAGTAGTGCGGCTTTTAGGAGTTTATAAGCTGTTCTAATTTCTTGTCTTTGTTCGTCCAAGAAGGCCAAGTCGTATGCGTTGGCCAATGCTTCAAAGGCTTCTCTGATTAGGCTTTTGATCATGCGGGTTTTCTGTGTTTCGTTGCTTCCATCATCTGTTTTGTTGGATTTGGAGCTTTTAACGCTCTTGCGGGTTTTGATGTTTTTGGCTTCTTCCTCGGCTTTTAGCATCATCTCTTCGTAGGTTAAATGCTCTGCTACTTCCATGTCATTCACCATAAAGCTCTCTCCTGATTATATTGTCTGCAAAGCTAATTTCTTTACCTCCAAAGTGTTCTTCTTCGGTTCCTTTGTCCTTGTTTTTGGTTTTGTCCTTCCAATATACTTTGACCCTCGGATTAATATTGAGGGCTAAGTCTGTTGCTGCGGCAACTTGCCTTGCTAAGTGCATGTATGCTGAACGCCAGGCGTCTCTTGACTGTTTCATGACGATGTATAGTTCTGCCTCAATGGGATTGTGTTCAATTGGGATTGCTTCCTCCTCTCCGATCAGATTCACCTTGAAGGCTCTGGCGAAGATTGTTATGGTTTCCTCGCCGAAGAAGACCAACTCTTCGTGAACTCTGATGAGCTTTTGTGGTGGTTGTTTTCCGAGTATTCTGCCGAGGGAATACCAAATGTTGTCCAACCAGTCTGGTGGTCTCACCTGGTAGAGGATCACGTATTCATCAAAGTCTTTTCTCATTGCTATTGGATAGCCTTTTATTCTTGTCTCCTTGCCGTCAAACCAGAGAATGACTTTTTGTCTAAGGGGATACACTTGTGCCATTTTCTCATTGAGCCTTTTCTGCTCTTCTAATCTTTTGATTAGAGCTCTTTGGAGTTCATCGTAAATTCTGCCTTTTTGGTCTTCGTGTATTTCAATGTCTTCTTCCAGAGGTATCACATCAATCTGATCCAGCCTTCCAATTCTCACTTTTTCATTTTCCTTTCTCCTAAACCTGTCAAACAGTCCCATAATAACACCTCCTACAAAGTTTTTGAGGGTCGAAAATAAGCAGAAATCTTCTTTCTTTTCCCCAAAAAGAGGATGCCTTTTCCTTTTTCGGGATTTCTAACTCTTATCTTCTCACCAATGAAGTCTTCGAGTATCTTTTTGTCCTTCCTACTTGCAAAATTTCCAACCACAAAGATGTGTTGTGCACCGATATACAGCATTGAGGGGAGGCTGTAGAGGTATTGGGTTGCAGAAATTAAAGTAATTTGTAGACTCCTACCCATTCTGTAAATGTCATCAATTGCCTCCCGACCCCTCCTGTGCTCCAAAAGTTCGTGGACTTCATCAATAATTATAAAGACAGGAATCTTTTTGCGGAGGGCATATCTTGTCACGTATTTGACAGTATGCTCAAAGACGAGGGCTTCTTCAGCACTGTTGAGATCTGAATTTGTTGAGAAGTCTATGATATTAATCCTGTCTGCAGTTATCTCATGAACAAAGTCCTTTTGATTGCCTGAGATGAAGAGTGAGTCAAGCTTTAGGAGCTCAACGGCTGTTTGGATGCTGAGTTTTGTTGCGTTCATGGTGTCATCGTATTTGAATGAATCCTTGTAGTCGTAGAGGAATTGCTGGTATAGTTTGTCAGGGTCTCTTATCTTTTTGATGTCCCAATACTTCATGAATATTCTACCATATCTGGTGCCTGGCGTTAGATGGGCTCTTCTCGCTATTGTCTCAAAGTCAACATTTTTGAGGTTTATTTTTGCTTCTTTGGCTATTGTCTTGTATCCATTGTCGATTTGTATTGCCTCCAATACTCTTGTTGGCCTAAATATGAAGCGGGTCGTTGGGTAGTAGTCCGGCTCAATGTCGTGCCAGGAACTTAGTTTGTATTGCTTTTTCTTGCTTAGGTAAACGCTTTCAAGCATGTAGTTAGGCCAGCCCATTGAGAAGTCTCCAATCATGCCAAGGTTCTCATCATTCTCCACTAATTGTAGGTAATGACTTAGGAATGGATACTGACTTTTTGCATATTCTTCTCCGTAATATTCCTCAACGCTTTCGTAAAACTCTCTAAGCTTGTTGATTTTTGTGATGTCCATTTTACGCTCAAAGAGAATTATAATGACTTTCTGTCCTTGTGATCGGTAGTAGTCAAAGATGCTTTCAGCTAGCGCTCTCAGCAACGTTGTTTTCCCATATCCGCTTTCACCAAGGATGAGAATGTGGTTTGCATCTCCTGGTTTAAAGGTTAGATAAATGCGTTCTTTGAGGTCATCATCGGCTCTTCTACCAATATAGACTCCAGGCTCTTCTTCTGGCTTTGATCCTGATATGAGGATTGCGTTCTTTATCTTTATACTCTCCACTCCCTATGCCTCCCGAATTTTTTAAACAAAAAACTTATTGTCTAACGTAAGGGTTCATAGCAAGCTTCTCAGACTTCTATCATCCCAAATCCCTCCTTTGGGAACTCCTTACGTTAGAGTCCACCTAACTCCCAACTTCTCTTTTTCCTGTAAAGCCCATAGCCAACTATCCCAACAACAATTCCACCGAGAATAAGGCTCTTTATGATGATAGAACCGATTAAGCGCTCTTTCTTTGCCTTCTCAACGTAATTCTGCTTGCTCTTTTGAGCCTCTTCCTCTATGAGTTTTTGAAGAATTGACCTGTATTCTTCATTTTGGGCTTCAAGAAACTCAGCCTTTGCCTTTATCTCATTGTACTTTCTCGTTAGGTTTGCAAGTTGCATCTTAAGCTTCCTGTTCTCTTTCGTTAAATTCAACAATCTTGCTTCAAGCTCTTTTGTGCTTGCAGGTTTTTGCTTTTCAAGCTCGCTTATTCTCCTCTTCAACTGTTTATTCTCATCAGTCAACTTGTTAATCTGATCCTTCAACCGCTGATTCTCACCCTTTAGCTTTTCATTCTCCTGCCTTAGCTTCGTGTTTTCTTCTTTGAGGTTGCTAATCTGCTTTTTCAAATTTTCATTACCTGTAGTCTTGTTATCGAAATTAATTTCGAATGGCTTGTCACTTGAAACGCTCAGAACTGCATAGTCTTTGAACGAGTTGACGCTGATTTCAATGTCATCAATCTCTGCACTCTCGCCCTCTTTCACCAGAAAGGTCTCTCCTTTGTATAGGATAATAGCAGCTGTGATATTCTTGTTCTTGTCCCTATCAATCTTAACTTGCATGTCATTAATGTAAACAACATTGCCCACGTTAAGCTGTCCAGTCCACGTGTACACTGCCATGGCTGGTGTTAGTAATATACATATAATGAATAATAGGGGGAGAATTCGGCTTTGCCTCATGAGCTGTTCACCTCTCTAATCTCTATGCTGAGCTCTCTTGGACTCTCAATCGTGATTTTAGAAATGTAAATGCTTGTTCCTGCGAAGTAGCTCTCGCCGAGAATTGTAACGTTTTCAACTGTAATGTTCATTGGTTCCCAATAAACCCCTTGGGGAGTTGCAAAGAAGAATTTCTGCTTTGAGATGTCGTAATCTGGTCTTATCGTAAAGTTCAGTTCTCGAATGTAAAGCTCCTCACCGACTTGCACTTCATAACTGTAGTTGTACAACTCTTGGTTTACGGTTTTGTTGCTCGTTTGATTGGTGGTTTGGTTTAACGGGATTGTGTAGGTTTGATTCCCAAGGCTGATGATTACTGCATTGTCGCTAAAGCTAATGCAGCCAGATGATGCTAAGATTAAGCCGACAAGCAATAATATACCTAAAACTTTCCTCATTTTCTCACCTCCGGAACAATTTTGCAATTCCAGCCAAGATGATGTAAACTACTGCAGAAGCTCCACCAATTACCATTGCAACCATAAGGTCTATGATGTCACCAATGAAGCCTATTACGAGGAATTTTGCAAGTAAGAAATATGCAATTGTCACGATTACAAAAATCTTAGCCGCATTCTTCAAAATACTCATTCTCCTCACCTCAATCCAGCAATCCCCTAATCTTGATCAAGCCCTCCTTACGCTCCACATAAGCCAAACCCGCAAAGAATTTCGAGGAGCCTTTCTTGATGTAGAGCTCAAAAACCCAATACAGCTTGCCATTTTCTTCTTTTTCATCCATACTCTCGATTTCGGGCTCAATTTTCATGTCATACTTCTTGAGCTTGAGATTATACTCTGCAAGATAATTGTTCAACCTGTTCAAGGCTTCTTGGGCTGTTATTGGGTAAGTCTCAACATAGTTTCCTTCAAAGCGCACAATGTGCCCATCTGCAAACTTCATTGTGTTGTTCACAAGTATGAAGCCTTCAGTTGGATAACCGAGCTCATAGAGCCTCTTTTGAAGCTCGTTCTCGGCGAATGTCGAATGAGCGAAGTAAAGCAAAAAAATTAAGCTAGCTATGGCGAAAATCTTTGCTATCACCCGTCCAAAAGAAGGATTAGAGTGGGAGGGCTTCAAAACTCAGCCCTCCTCAACCGGTCTGTGGGAATACTAAGCTTGCAGTCTTGTTGGCGTAGAATTCAAACGTGTCGTTGGCTGGCAATCTTACTGAATTGCCGCTCAGGTCATAAGCTTCAATGTAGAAGTCAACGTAGTAGTACGTAGTATCTGTAACGTTCTCGTCAATTGTCAAAGTAATCTCGTATGGGCTTGTGGTGAGGGTAACATTGCTGAAGGTCACGTTGGTTAGGTTGCCGTCTGCGGTGATTGCATAGAACAAGACGATGTGATCAATTGCGTCGTTATCGCTGGCGTTGATTGTGAATGTGGCGTTACCGGTAGTGCTGTTATATGAAACAGTTATGTTAGAGACCGTTGGAGCTACTGTGTCTGAAACTGTCAGGCTCTTAACTTCACTCTCAAGGGTCTTATTCACGTCATAAAGCACTTTGACCTTGTAGTAAACCACATCACCGAAGCTGCTTGGAATTTCGGCCTTGTAGGTCCCGTTCTCGACTGTTGTACTCAATTCAGTGAATGTTGCGTTCTCAATGTTTGCAATGTTGAGTGCATAGAGAACTTTTACCTCACTAATGTTGAAGTGCTCAACGTTTGATAAGGTGAAGGTAACTTCAACATGCCCGCTTTCAAGAACTGCAGCTTGTAGGTTCTCAATGGCGAGCTGATAAGTTGTGTTGTCGTTTGTCTCGTTCTTGTTAAGCCAATCGCTTAAGTCAATGAAGCCAATATTTGGCTTAGCATAGGCCCAATACGCAATGGCCGCAAATAAAATAACCAAACCAACCGTTATTAACTGTCTTTCCTTCTTTCTCATTCTTCATCCACCTCCAAATACGCTTAATAGGGTTTGAACATAGTTTGGAACTTCTTTGAGGAAGCTAACAAGCACATCAAATAACGAAAACTCTTTCAAGAGCGCCAAACCTCCAAGGATGTAAAACACTAAGCTTGCTTTTCCTCTGATTAATGCTCCAATGATGAAGAGCAGGATTGCAAGGGCAAGGTAGGGATGGCTTGTTGCAACTCCTTTAAAGGCGTCAATTGCTCCATTAACATCAACCACTTGAACCACCTCTCTTTAGTGTTAAGGCTGCGAGAATTGCCGCAACTGAAAAGCTGACAACACCTTTCACGAGCTCAAACACTGTTGCTTGAGGATTGTTTGTTATTGCCAACATGGCAAAGCTCCCGATTGTGAGCATTGCTGCGGCATCCCAAACTCCCCAATTGTCCAAATCTGCTATCCTGTAAACTGACAGCCCTATGAGGGCTGAGGGGACGAATAAAGCCCAAAAGCCACTCAAACCCAAAAACTGACCTATTGCAGTCATACTGTCCTGCCAATGGAAAACGCAAAGAATGTAAACAACGAGAGCTGCTGCAACCCTGCCGAGCATTGTTGATCACCTGCTGAACGTTTTGAATAACGTAAGCACGTTGATGGCATCTTTGAGGTATGCTCCACCAGTAGCAACTTGGGCAATAAGCCAGAGGATTAGTATCAATTCGGCATTTCCTGTCTCTGGTGCCACGATGTAGAGAGCATAAGTCATTGCTGCTAAGAGAACTCCTGGAGTATATGTTGAAACTGTAAGACTTATCGTTCCGGCCATTACGAAGAGGACTGCAAAGAATGCTATTCCTCCGAGTAAGAGACCGCCAAGCCAACTGGTATCTCCCTTTCCTCCGACTTTTTGATAAATTGCATTAGCCCATGAGGTATAATCAAGTCTGTCTGCAACTTTGTCAAAGAGCTCAATGCCTAAAATAACTGCAATGTTTGTTTTTGCAATGGTCTCAAGATACTCGTTTATAGTAGTGTTTTGCCCTACAGCCCATTTCAGCAGAAATCCTCCAACTAATGCAACTGCAAAAATCTTTATCCAATAATTGGTCTGCTTTAAGTGTTCCATTGGCTTCATATTAGGACACCTCCAATGGCTGCTGGTAAAATGACTAGGTAAGATCCACCCGTGGCAATTTGGGTCGCAATCCAAAGCCAGAATAGCCATTCACTTGTACCAGTGTTTGGTATAAGCACTACCAACGCAACAATGCCAGCTGCAACAATGTTTTCTGGCTGGAGTAAAGAAAGGTTCAAAGTTACAGTTCCAGCTACAAGCCACGTGAAGAGCAAGAAGAACACTGTCACCGATCCAATAGCAAAAGCAAGCTTTGAAAGTGGATTTTTGCCTCTACCGAGCATTCTGTTGTAGAGTTTGCCTGTGTCTAATCCATAGTCGAAGACCATTGCAAGGAGAATAACTGAAAAGGGAATTGAAGCGTAGGCAGCGTTGAATTGGGCTATTGTTACGTTTTTACTTGAAGCATACCATGCAATAAGCGACATAATTGCTGTTATTATCAACCTCAAGCCAATTTTGTTAAGGAAGTAGTTCCCTGCCTTTTCTCCAAAACTTGGCTTTTTCTCCTCCTTCTTATCACCCAATCCTACCACCTCCTTACCAGAACTTTAATTTATCCAAAATCTGGCTCAAATAAGCCGAACCAAACAAGTAAAGCACTAACAAGATGATTACAACAGCAGCTGCAGCATTCCCTGCAATCATTCTCACTACAAAAGCAGCAACTAAGCCGACTATGATAATGACAAGCGTTTCCTTGTCAATGTTACCATTTAGTAAGTTGCTAATGCTGAAGCCGGGCTTATACTCATTTGCAAGATTCACGAGATCCTCTGCTGCTTTGGCATCCAATTCAGCCTGTTCAATTTCATTATAGAGGGCCTTGTCAGCTGCATTAGTGTAGAAATCACCGGCCTGCTCAAACTTCTTTGCAACATTTAACCAATTAAGGAACATTTGAGAATCGTCCGTATCCTTAGCTTTCTCTAAAGCCTTAATTGCCTCGTTATAAGCCCAAATTGCCTTTTCTGCATAGTCTTTTGCTTGAGAATTGCCCATATTTTCTGCCTTAGTCTTTAACTGCTCAGCTTGATCAATCTTCTCCCTAAGCCCGCTAATAAGAGTGTTTGCAGTTTGGATTATCTTCTCTCTTTCATCTTCAGAAATCTGGTTATCGCTTGCAACTTGAGCAAGCATTTCAACTTGATTATCATCTAAAACAACTCTCGTATTTTGCAAGACTGAAACATCAGGCTCTGTAACAAGCCAAACCTTAATCTGTTGCCCATCATCTCTGGTTATGGTGAACAACACAAGTCCAAAGCTCCTGTAAGTTAGAACATCATCTCCACTTGTATATCTAACATTAAGGGCTTTATCAACACTTGAGTCGTCGGATAACGTTCCCAAATCTCCCCTTATACTGTCAGCCAGCTCCCAATGCCCGTCCTTGTAAACTCTCACTGATGCAAATCTGAAATCGTCACTGAATGCGACATTCAAAGGATCAAAGTATCCTGGATTTGGAGCAATGAAGAATTTATAATCCGCTGTTGAGCCCATTACGTGCACTGGAGTTGCATAGGTAAGGATTATGAAGTTTGAGAGGGCTCCAGCAAACTTCTCCTGATAAAGGGCCCATTTGCTGGCTTCATCTGTCTGGAGGAACTTAATTGGCAAACTTGCATACATGCCCTCATCCAGGAGGGCAACGTCCTTTGCCCTCGTCACGTGCCTCCAGGCGCTTGTGGTCTCAACATGATAGTCTATCTCAACATTTTTGACAAAGACATAACAAGTATTTGTTTGAGAGTCCCACTTGCCTCCTTGGGCTTGGCAATCATCGGCGCTTGAGGCTGGAGTGCTCTGATACATTTCTCTATAAGCATCAATATCAACATGGATTTCCCAAGCCTTTGTGCTCGCATTGAAAATGCTCTCGATCAGGCTCTTCGAGATTGCTCCTGTGTTGATGGCATTTTCGACTTGGTAAACAAAGGGATCCGGAACTTTCAAAATTGTTGAATAAACTGCTGATTCCCCATTCAAGCCTTCTGATCCTGTTCCATAATCCCATGTTCTTGTCCAGAAAATGTTGCCATCCTCATCTTTCAGATAAACCTTAACGGATCTTATATGGACAACCGAAAATGGGATTGGGCTTTCTTTTGTGAAAACTTTAATCTGCACTGGAAATGCTGAAAATCCATAAATCTTTTCGGGACCAAAAACCTTGGCCCATAAATCACCAGTCGCTCCAGTCTCTGTAATGTCATAAGCAGTTAGATCGCTTCTCAGCTTTGCATTCAGCTCAGCAATCTTTTGATAAGCCTGTTGATTTGCTTCTTGAACAATTTGCTTGTTCTCAAGCAAATCCTCATCAGTTGTGAGGGTTGTCTGATTTGCATAACGCTCAGCCTTAAATGAGCCAGAAATGGTATTATCTTCATCACCTCCAAATATTGCTCCAATTGAACCTCCAACTATCGCACCAACTGCAGCTCCAAGCTTTGCTCCAGCAAGTGCTCCTGGAGGGCCTCCAACTATAAAACCACTTATAGCCCCAACAGCACCCCCAATAACGGCTCCAGCACCAGCTCCTTTTACGGCATCCTTAATTTTCTCAAATGTTGATGATGCTTTCTTTGTAATGTCGCCAAAGCTGAATGCCGTTGCCGTTGGAGCAAAGAAAAGCATAAAGATGAAAGCAAAAGCAATAACTTTCTTCACTCTTTCACCTCCTTCTTAGAACATAGATGATTCCACCAATTAGGACTAAGGCACCAAGAGCTAATGAAAGCGTTGAGCCTCCAGAGCCTATTGGCAAACTGAAGCCAGAATTGTCAATTACAGCATGCACAATGTCTTTGTAAATCAAGTCATCACCTTCATAAACCTCAACAGTTAAATCATAGGCATCAAAAGTGAGGTTCTTTGGAACCTGAAAAGCTATTTCAACGGTCTTCTCACTTGCTGGAGCAACTGCAATTGCCTTTGTAATGTTTCCCTCAATGAATCCACCAGTTAAAACAACCTCGTAATATTTTGTGAGGCTTGAAGGATTCTTAACAAGAAGCTGAATTGCTCCAACGTCACCTTTCCCAACTGTAATGCTATCTGTGAGTAATTGAATTGGAGGATTAACGTTAATATCAAAAATTGCCGTAGTTCCAGAGAACTGAATCTCAAGAGTGTAAACGCCTTCCTTTGGAATGCCCACTGTAAACTCGTGAGACTCATAGGGCCCAAAGCTGTAGGAATCACTCCAGACTTCGTTTCCTTCAGAATCTTTGAGGCTAAGGGTTAATACCATGTCTTGGCCGCTACTCTCTGCAATTCTAAGGGAGTTTTCACCAACTGTCCAGTCTGGAAGCTGAATGCTGAATGGTAGGGGAACAACCTCATAAGTCACTTGTTTGCTTGTGGTGTACGTCTTACTCATTATGGCATCATTTGAGGTCAGAATTATCGAGAATGCTTTGGTTCCAACTGTTGTGACCTTAAATTTGATCGTGATTTGAGTGTCTGCGGAAATGTCCCCTAAATAGTATTTTCCTGATTCGGGAGAAACAAGCTGTCCATCTTTCCTTACTTCTATGACATCTGTAAGCCCTGAAAGGCTCAGGTAGGTGTTGTAAGTTGCTTGGGTTGAAATTGGACTTAGTGTGAACGTTAGCTCATAAATAGAGTTTTCATAAACTTCAATCGAGCTTGGGAAGTTCTTGAACATGAAAGCAGCAGAATCAGGATAAAGCTCAACACTAACATTCATGTCACCCTGAACGTCAATTGTGATTGAAGTGCTCCAATAGCCCTGCTTTTCGAAAGTTAAAGTATGAGTGCCCTTAGTGAGTTCTAAGCTTTCTCCATCGTCAATAGTGCCTAAAAAAGTGCCATCCGTGTCCTTGACCGTTACGCCCGTGAGAGGCTGACCGCTCAGGGCGTCTTTTAGTGAGAATTGAACATTATAAGTAGCTGGTAACAGGTATTGGAAATAAATGTATTCAGTGCTATCGTCAGCTTTTGCACCACCAACCATTCTAACAGCTTTGATTTTCGCACTTCCAAGCTCAACGCCCTTATTCTCAAGTAATTCCCTCAGGTTAAACGTCCTCTCAACCCATACGCCTCTTGTAATGTTAAAGAACGAATAAGAGACAATCTGATCCGCTGAAAGCCCATGAATGCTTAATGTTCCATAATCAGTAAATTCAATAACGAACTTCCTTCCATCATCAAGCAAAACCCAAAAGCCAACCACATGGAACTTTCTTGAACCCGGCGAACCTCCAGAAACCATGAACTTCGCTTTAACCTCCTCCGTATTGTTTAATGTCCAATCCACGTAACCAGAACCCGAGGACGGATCAATAGCAACGCTGTTACTATCATAGACTTTAATGAAAGCCGCTGATTTATCCGTATCATACCCAACTGAAATCCCTCCTCCTTCCTTTACAATCATTCCAACGTGAATGGCACTGGTATCGCTTGTTTCTCTAAAATCAAAACCCATGCCGTCCCCATTTACTGCTATTACTGTCTTTGCTTCAAACGCCAAACCAAAAAGCACTAACAAACCCAAAATAACACCTAAAGCCCTTTTCATTTCCTCACCCCCCTATGCTGTAATCAGTTACAATCCCACCAACAAGAGCGGCAATCAAAGCAGTTTTCTCATTCAAAGCCATCAAGGAGCTTAGAAAAGCACTAATGTCTCCAGCCTGCTGAAAGAGTGCAATGAGCCATGTTAGTAACAGTATATCGTAAATCAGCACTCTCCAGCCAGCCGTGAGCGGCTTGAAGTAAATCACATTCTTATTCCCCTTATTTGTCAAAGCCCAATGCATGATAAGCCCACCGATAGTCCCAAAAAATGCTGCTTCTTTCGTTATGCTGTCCCAAGCAACATAACCAAAGAAAGCCACTATCAGAACAAAGAGAATCAGCTGAACAATACCCTTGCCCTTCATGCAACCCTCACCCTCTTCTGTTGTTGCTTCAAAAGCCTGACCAATCTTGCTTCCTCTCTCTTCAGCTCCAGGATTCTTCTCTGCACATGCTCAAGCTTCCTCTGAAGAGAAAACACATCAAGCTTCTCCATACTATCCCCTCCACTGGAAATCTACTGAGAAAAGTTTGCATAACTCATTTAAGTCCGTATCAGCTAAGATTTAGCTAAAAATTAGCTAAAAGTTAGCTAAGACTTAGCGAATAGTTTTAACCAGCAC
>CAZTOS010000065.1:0-12527 GCA_964615185.1 uncultured Thermococci archaeon | reverse complement strand
GATACTGTCAGGATAACTGTGGCATCACCTCCTGAAGCCATTCAGTTACATTGCCAGGCGGCTCACCGAACCGAGAATGAACTCTAACAAAATTATACCAGAAGGCAAACAGGAAAACAAACCTGTGAACTCTCCGCCAGTCATTACTCCTGAAAGTATTCCAGAAGCGCTTTGTCCGTTCTTTAACAGTCCTGAACCAGCGTTCAATACTGTTCCTCGGCCCGAAAGTTACATGAACAAAATCCAGCCCCAGGGACTTAAAAGCAGACTTGTACCACTTTGCCCCATCAGCCAGAAAAACTGGCCGCCCCTCACAGGACTTTAAAACAACTAGAATAAATTCCCTGGCAACCCACCAGTTTCTGGTTGTTGTAATCCAGACTGCCAAAACTTCCCTGCTTTCAACATCAATGGCAGCCCAGAGGTATCTCCTCTCCCCGTTGATTTTTATCGCTGTCTCGTCAACTGCGATGAAATTCCTCTGTTTTTTCACTGCGAGGAGTTTTGGCTGGTAAACTGCTTTAGCTAGTTTTTGTACTGTCTCCCAGACTGTCGTGTGGCTGATTTCCAGGATTTCTGCGACTTGCCTGTAACTGAGGCCTCTCAAGTATAATTCTGCTGCCCTGACTTTCTTTTCTGGCGGAATCTTGTTCCGGCGAAAAGGTTTTAAGGCTGAAAACAAGCAGTAAATAATGGTTTCAGCCTTCATGTTCCCCTTTCCTTTCTGAAGTATTGTCAGCAACTTAAGTCTAACGCCCCACTGCTTATCCTGACAGTATCTTTGTTTCACCATAAAAGCTTAAATACTTTCGTTCTTAAAACTTTAAGATGATATTGATTAACCTGATTATAATGGGGGGACTAATATGCATACCTCTCATACAACAAGAATTTCTACTGGAGTTAAAGGTCTCGACGAGCTTATAGAGGGGGGACTAATCCCCGGGAGAGTTTATTTAATTACTGGACCGCCTGGCAGTGGTAAAACAACTCTTGCGCTCCATTTTCTATTGGATGGAGCTAAACGTGGAGAAAAAGGATTGTATATATCACTAATTCAAAAGCCAGAAGAAGTTATTAAAGACATGGCAAGATATGATCCCTCAATAGTTGCATATGTAAAAACGTGGAAAATCATGCTTTATGATCTTGGCCCCATTCTGTGGAGAGAAACCAACAAAGTTCCAACATGGGGTAGTGTACTTTTCAGGATTAAGGAACTCTCAGAGACAGAAAAAATAGATAGGCTAGTAATAGATCCTGTTAGTGCAATTGAGTTCTCAGTCTCAAATCCAGCTAGAAAAAGAGCCGAGCTTGCCAGATTTATTAGGGCAATTGAGGATTTAGGAATAACCGCATATTTAATTGGTGAAATGACTGATATGGACAGATACACGGAGGAGCACTACTTAACAAGTGGGGTCATTATGATGCACTATTTCATGCACAGCAACAAAATGGTAAGAGCAATTCAAATACTGAAGATGAGAGGGACTAAACATGACACGGGCATGAAGAAAGTTGTATTTTCAGATAATGGAATCATAGTTTTCAATAAATCCCCCTTTGAAGAAGATGAGGTGTAAACCTTGGACAAAAGAAAAGAGCTCCTGAAAAAAGCCTACAGACTTGGTTATTTTGTAGGATTCTACGGGCATACGGAGTGGGCAGCTTGGATATCAGAAGAAAAAGAAGAGATATATCTTGAGGCCCAGCTGCTTGGAATATATGAAAAAGTGAAAAAGGTTTATGCTTTTGGGAAAGAAGAAGGGGCTAAGAAGAGAGAAGAGCTCATTCAAAAAGGACTCTCAATAGAGCCTCCTAAAAGCAAGGAAGAAATAAAGAAAAAAGTCATGGAAGAACCCAAAGGGTTAATTCCCATGGAGGAAGTCAAGAAAACAGGAAAACATTATTTATCATTTTTAGAATCAGACAAGATAGTAGCACGTCCTAAGCTCTTTAAAAAAGTGAAAATTATCAAAAAACCCAATTTCCTCAAATTGCCCAGTTTTATAAGAGAGTAGGTGGATTGTATGTTCCAAAAATTTGGATATCATTTTCATGCATACCAACCAGGGGATATAATCTACATTCACGACGGTTCTGGATGGGATCCAATAAAATACTCCGAGAGATTAAGCCCAGTTTCACTTAAGATCAGGAACATGGAGGTCAAGGGAAGAAACTGGACAAGAGCCGTTATAAAAGCTTATGAATATATTGACGACACACTTCTACTGCTCAGAAAAAACAGCGTAAGTGTTGACTTTGAGCCATTCACACTTTACATGATACTGCAGCACAAGCCAAAAATTTATTCCCAGGTTGTGGAAACTCTCCAAAATCATGTTGAAGTTGCCCCCACAGTGCCATTTCATCCAATAATGCCACATTTGAGCATTTTTGAGCAGGAAATCTTAGCTAAGGTATCCTTTGACTTCTATGAACCTTTTATAAGAGACAAAAGTGTTGTCGGATTCTGGCTACCTGAAAATGTTATAACAAGAAAAACAGCAGGAATCATTACCGAAGCAACCGAAAAAAAGGTTGTATTCCTCCTTGATGAGAGACAATTCATAGGTTTGAATATACCCCAAGCCAAATTCTCATGCAATACCTACAAGTGTGATGGAAAAACTGCCTTTGTGTTCGGCAGAGATCACCAGCTGAGCGATGCCTTTGCGTTCAACACCTTAGATGCTGATGGCCTTATAAGGGCGGTTTCTGAAGGGAGAGTTGATGTATTCAAAGAAAACAGTGGCATTCCCTATCTGGTGTTTCTCTCAAGCGACTTGGAAGCTTTGCTCAGCAATCCCCAGCAGCTTGATAAGTTCCTGAAATGGATTAGGGGGCTTGAAGAGAAGGGCGTTGAAGCTGTGAATGCAGTTGAATTCATTAGGAAAAAGGTGAGTGGGGAATACAGATGCCTCCATGGAGAGTGCAGTGAACAGTTTAAGATTAATGTTAAAGACTACTCAAGCTGGAGCGACTATTATGATTTAAGCATAGATGGAAGGACAAGCGATATGAGATGGACAGGGGTCAGACGAGAAGATGGCAAAGTAATACACCGTTGGTATAAAGAGAAAAAGATTTCTCAGCTCTGGAAGTTTGCATTTACAAAGCTCTTCCGCGAGCTCAATAGGGCAGTTCGCTTTGGAGTGATGGATCTGATTAAAAAGTATTCAGAGGCTGATAGCAACAGCATAAAAGATTTTCTCATAAGATACGCAAGGATATTCTTCAGGGAGCACTATGAGTACTTCGATATGGACACGAGCGTTGATTATGTGACCGAACCAGTAAAGGATGCAGATCCTGCCCTCACCTTGAAGCTTGGAAGGATTTACTATATAATGCTCCTGGCAAATCATTCATGTCCAAGATTCTGGGAGAACATAGACACAAGGGTAACCTTTGGAAACGTTATAGCTATAAGCAAAGCCCTGATTGAACTGATAGAGCTTTACATGGAAGAAAACAGTGAAAGAGCGAACTTTCTACTGCTCGAATACATGAAGCTGTTGGCATTTCCACAGCTCTACTATGATTATGATCTGTTTAGGATGAAGGGACTGGAAGGTTGGGAGACAAGCGAAGAGGCATGGTTTGCCTCACTAAAGAGTGAAGTCCCTAACAGCAAGTATAACGTAGTTACAAGAGCGGCCTTATATATTGGAAAGGAAGACTTACCGAAAGATATTAGGAGTGCAATAGAAAGTTTATACGACTTAAAAGAGGCAGTCGCAGACACCGGCCACATCCCGGGAGAGGGTCATGGAAGATGGGAGAACAAAGAATGGTGTGAGCACAAGAGTGTTTAGCTTTTTAAATTCCATTTTTCTCTGCTTAAGAACAGATATGCCTCATCACTGAGCTCTGGAGGCACAAAGTTAATTAGGATGTCTGCTTGCATTACATGTTCCTTAACTTGCTTTCCCAGAGAAACTTGGTTCTTTTCCAAAAGCTCCCTAATAACATCAACTATACTCTCCTTTACCACCTTCTCCGAATACAAACGCTTCCCTCTGATCCAAACTTTTTGATTCTTTGAGTAAAACCTCAGCCCTCTCTCTGTAAAGAATTCAGGACCGGGTTTAATCTCAATTCTTGGCTTTTCAGTTCTGTCAACTTCGAGCATTATGAACGCTTTATCCTTGTATCCCCAGTGAGCCTCAAACACTCTAAAGCCTTGAAGCTCCAGAGCTTTCATAAAGCCTTTTGCGCTTTTTTCGAGCTGAGGCAAGAGCAAATCATCGATTAAGTCTGGCTTCTCAAAGAGCAAAGTTACAAGCTTTGTTCCTTTTTCCCTTAATGTCCTCTTGTAATCCCCCATTTGCTTTTGCACTGGGAAGAAAAACTCTCTTGAGGGATTTTCTAAAAACTGTTTGGCTTTAAAGTAAAAAATTCCAAACCTTTCCCAGCTTAAAGCCGAAGCAACGTTTCTTCTTGGATCCACAGGGTCAATAACTATCAGCGGAACATCAGCATCCGCCTCTCGCTTTACAGTTTTCATCGCTACCTCTGGCTCTTTCTTCAGCCAGCCTTCCAAGTCAATGATCTTTTGCCTGAGCATAAAGTCGTGCTTCTCAAGAACTTCAAGAAATGAGCCGTATTTTATTATCAAAAGTTCGGTGAGATAGCCCGAAAACCCTTTAACATAAATCTCGCTACCATAAACATTAATACCTTTGAAGAACCTCTTCAAAAGTCTGACTTCATCATTTCTGCCATTCAGATGCTTTAAAATCCATCTCGTGTGAAGTATTGAGCGATCAACGGCTGTTCTCACTTCCCTCCAGTCTCTTACATTATAACACGGCACCAAGTCAACTTTAAATCTCTTATAAAAAGCCCTAACATAAGGATGCTCGGCATAGGCAACCTCATATTCCCCCATCTTTTCCCCAATAATTCTTGCGAGGTTTAAGCCCTCTTCTCTCAGTTCCTTTAGGGGAATATCAGGGGGAAATGCCAAAAAGAGGTCAATGTCATGGTCGCCAGCTAAATAGGTATCTTTTGCTAAAGAGCCAACGAAATATGGCTCAACATCATAATCAAAGGCAGCAATTGTTTCTTTTGCAATACTTTCAACTTCCCCTTTTATCTTCTCAACAAGATTTCTTTCCTCTTTGCTTGGCTTGATTTTCTGGAGAATTTGGTTTAAAAGTTCTTTCATATAATTTCCCTCCCCTATTGTTAGTTTCCGCTTCTTACTTTAAAGTTACTACCCCTCTGTTTTGTCTTGATAGTATGATATCAAAATATTTATATATTATTTGATACTGTAGTATCAATTGTGATTAAAAATGGAAGAGCTAATGGGATTTCAAAACCCATGGTGGCAAGATAAAAAAGCTATTTATGAGGATGAAAAGGTTAAAGAGGCCTTATCAAAGAAAAATTCCATAAGATACGCATTTGAAAAGAAAAACAAGATAATTGTTGGTCCAAGGCAAGTTGGAAAGACCACATATTTAAAGCTCATAATTCTCGATCTCATTGAAAGGGGAACTAACCCAAGGAGTATTCTCTACTTTTCTTGTGATTTGCTTAAAGATTACAGAGACATAGTTGATATTTTAAGGTTCTTCTCAAGAATGCGGAGAGGGCAGAAGTTTGTGCTCCTTGATGAGGTAACGTTTGTTGAAGGTTGGGAGAGAGCGATAAAGTTTTTCCTCGATTCTCCTCTAAAGAAGGATACTACCCTTTATATAACCGGTTCCTCATCCCTTGGCCTGAAAAGGGAAAGCTTCCCCGGAAGACCAATAAAAGTTGAGGAATTCCTGCCATTTAGCTTTAGAAAAGTTGTTGAGTTATTAAATCCAAAGCTTAAAAGAGAGTTAGAGAAGATAACATTAGAAACTTCTCCTAAGGCCTTTTATGAAAATGCCTTAGAGTTGTACCCCTACATGGACGAGCTCTTTGAAGCATTCTATTTTTACTTATCATCTGGAGGTTATCCAAAATCAATATTTGAGCTCCTTGAGAGGGGTGAAATAAGCCCAGACACATATGAAATGATTTATAATGCGACGATATTTGACGTTACAAAACTTGGGAGAAGTGAAAGGATATCACTTTCAATAATTTTGGGTATTTTGCAAAGATATGGAGAGAAGTTTTCTCTAAATGCCCTTTCAAAAGAAATGGAAATAGGTTCGCATGTAACCGTCAGAGAATATCTGGAAATATTTGAGGAGCTCTTCATTGGGAGGAACTACTTCCAAACAAAGCCAAACCTAATGACACCACTTTTCAGAAAAGAAAGAAAGTTCTACTTTTTAGATCCACTAATTTTAGAAACCTTTTCAAGGAAGTTTGGGATAGAAGTTGGAATTGCAAAAAAAGTAGAGGGAATTGTGGGGGAGCACATAAAGAGGAACTTTGATACATATTTCTTCCATAATGCAAGGGAAGTTGACTTTGTAACAAAAGATTTTGGTGTTGAAGTGAAATGGCAGAATAAAGTTAAGCCGAGTGATTTTCCAAGAGTGGGAATTAAAAACAAAATCCTTTTGTCAAAAGGCAAACTTGACTTCATTGAAGAGAGGAACCTCGCAATAATCCCTGTGCCTCTGTTCTTAGTCCAGCTCTAATCCTTAAGCTCAAACCTTGCCAATGTTTCGTAAATTGGGCCTTTGGGAGTTAAGGTGCTTTTCTTTAGCTCAATTGCATCAACGGTAAAGATACCAAAATCTTCGTTTGCCAGTTCCTTTAAAACAACTGCAAGCTCAAGCTTGTCCTTAACGAACTTCACTCTTCCGATTGTCACATGAGCAACAAAGTTCTTATCCTTTTTAAAGCCAAGCTTTCTCAGCTCCCTTTCTATGTCGCTGGCTATACTTTTTATAATCTCATCGCCTTCAACACCAGCCCAAATTACCCTGATATAGTTTGGGTTTGGAAACACACCAATTCCTTTGACTTTGACATCATGTTTCTTGTATTTACCAGCTATTTTCTGAAGAATTTCCTTTATTTCCTCAGCTTGCTCCTCAGTTATCTCGCCCAAAAATTTGAGGGTAATGTGAAGATTCTCAGGCTCAACAAACTTTATCTTGGCTGCTTTTGTTCTTGCAATTTTATCTTGAGCTTGAACGAGCTTTTCTCTAACGCTGTCGCTTATATCAATGGCTATGAAAGCCCTCATCCCCGCATCACCACTGGAAATTCTTCCCATGGGAATACTATCCATTTGTCAGTTCTAAACACGTAAAAATCGGGCACCACTGAAGTCCAAGGCTTCATGGCCAAACATGCAACTTTTATTTCCTTTGCACCAAGCCTCTTAACTTCATTTATGACGACTTCCAGCGTTTTCCCTGTGTCGCTGACATCATCCACAATAACAACTCTCTTGCCCTTTAAGTCTCCATATATTGGAATTGTTATCTTTGGCATCTCTGTATGCTCATTGATATCGGTATAGAACTTCACATCTATGACCTTGAGCTCTATGTCTCCCAAAATGTGACTTAACCTTACCGCTGGAATTAAACCGCCTCTCGCTATTCCAACGATGACATCGGGCTTGTACTCCCTCAGTTTATCAGCCAGTGAGAATATTGCCCTATCAACCTGCCACCATGTGAGGTAAACCTTATCCATATTGCCACCTCCTTGATAAATGTAGAATCACACAAGCCATTTAAAAATTCAGCGTTTACAAATTTTTGTCAAAATTATCAAAGTGCTAAAATACGTTTCATGCTTTAAAAGAGAAATAAAAAGAATCACGAGATGACGCACTTGCTCCAACCACAGTTCTTACAAACTTCACAGCCGCTTTCAAAGACAGTTTGTGCTCCACAGACAGGACAGACGCCGCTCTTTGCCTCAGATGGCTTGGACTCAGCAGGGTGAGGTTTATCAATCTTCAAGCTCAACTGGAGTGAGGGTTTGCTGATATCATTCTTCCCATTTGTTCCGTTAAGTATTGCATCAACGTCAATGAATCGTCTGAGCCATGATTCCTTTTCAACGATCTCCTTCAAGATGCTCTTCGCATATTCACTGGGCTTTGCTGGAACCCTCTTCTTCTTTTCACCTTCAACGCTGTAAACCTGAACACTCAACGAGCCATCTCTGTAAACGGTCACACCCTTACAGCCCAGCTTGTATGCCAAGAGGTAAGCTGCTTTAACATCCTCAACCGTTGCATCATTTGGCATGTTTATGGTCTTGCTCGCGCTATCGGTTAGCCAGAGCTGTATAGATGCTTGAGCCAAGATGTGGTCAAGCCAGTGAACATCCATTGCCGTAACAAATACACGCTGCATGTCCTCCGGAATCTCCTCAAGTCCCTGAACTGAACCGTAGTTGTTGCTTATCTTTGCTAACAGTTCATCGCTGTAAAGGCCTCTCTTCTTGAGTTCAGCCTCAAACACTGGGTCAACGTAGTAGAATTCGCCAACAGTTACGCTTTTCTTATATACCAAAGCAAATATCGGCTCAATTCCGCTTGATGTGTCTGCAATCATGCTGACACTTCCAGTTGGTGGGCAAGTTGTGACCATTGCGTTTCTAACTCCATGCTTCTTGATTTCTTCAGCAAGCTCATCCCAGGGTAAATTCCAGATTTCTCTGTGGTAGAATCCCTCAACTGGAAGCTTTCCTTCTGGATAGTCGCTCTTATCATAGAGTGGGAATGTTCCCCTCTTCTTTGCCGCTTCAACTGAGTACTTGTAAGCGTAAAATGTGAGATACTCAGTAACTTTCCTCATGAAGTCGAACCCTTCCTTGCTGTTGTAAGGAATGCCAAGCTTGAAGAGAGCATCAGCTAAGCCCATTATTCCAACGCCTATCCTTCTGGTCAGCTTGGTGTTGTAGTCAATCTCTGGGAGGGGGAACTTGTTGACATCTATAGAGTTGTCAAGATACTTTGCTACTTTTTGAACGACATAAGCATATTCATCCCAGTCGAAGTATGGTTTTCCTTCATCATTGTATTTTACGAATTTTGCAAGGTTTATGCTTGCGAGATTACATGATTCGTACTCGTAGAGAGGTTCTTCTCCACAGTTTCTGCTGATAATGCCATTTGCGACATATTCATGAACCTCTTTCATTGTAAGAGTATAAACAAGGCGATTTCCGATGGGGGTTACTTCCACTACTTTCTTACAACCTTCCCCAAACACTTCGATGCAATCACCAACTTTGACATCTTTGAGCCCAATGTACTTGTCTCCAACTTTTACCTTGTGTTTCTCATCTCCCGTTAACTCGCGACCATCTTCAAGAACGATTTTTATGCTTGGCTTGAAGCCAACTTTCCAGACATATGCTTCCACAGGCTTACCATTCGATGCAATCACCTTAAATGGCAAGAGATATGCATATCTCTCAGCTCCCTCTCCAAGAGCCCCCTCGTCAAGCACCTCAAGTCTGTTGATATTTGCCTCTTTTGCCATTTCAAAGAGCTTTTCTATTTCAATTTCTCCCTTTTCAGTAAGAATCCTTGTATCTCCAACAACACATGGATTGGTTGCTCTTATCTTTCCACCTTTAGCTTTCTCGAGAACGTTTCTCTTGTTGATTATATCAAAGAACACGACACCGGGATCAGCTTTTGCCCATGCCATATATGCCAATTCTTCAAAGAGTGCCTTGGGATCAACTTCTCTAACTTTCTTTCCGGTTCTTGGGTTGATTAGTGGATATTTTCTACCTTCTTTCAATGCCTCCCAGAAGTCTTCCCAGAGACCAACGCTGATGTTGAAGTTGCTCAAGACATTGGTTCCAATGTTCTTCTCCTTTGCATGGATGAACTTCTCAACGTCCGGATGCCAAACCTCTAAAATACCCATGTTTGCTCCTCTTCTAACGTTGTGGACGAGTATCCCATTGACAACATAACTTTCCGTCTCTGGGACTTCCAGATGGAACACCTCTCCGGTGACGACCTCTTTCTTAGTTATCCTTGCGAATGCATACCTCTCGTACTCCCTAACAAGACTTTCAAGTTCAGGGAAAGCCTTGCTGTTCCTGCGTAGCATAAAGAGACTTACCCTCTTTGTTGATCCACCGTTGGCAAAGTAAATCCTGTGCTTCTTATAGAAGTCCTTGGCCCTGTTTTTGTCCTGTTTCTTGATTTTCTCATGCAAATCTTTCAGTAGTTTTTCTCCAAAGGGTATCTTCCTGACATTACTGTTTGAATACTTGAATCTTGGCTTCTCTCTATGCCTTATGAAACCGATCTTGTCGTAGAACATCTCAGTGCTTAAGCTGTCCACAACCGAAACGACATAAATTGGATTCTTGGAGTACCTTCCAGGGTAATTGGACTCCCTGACTCTTGCTATAATTCCCAAACCAAAGAGAGCAAGCTGAACTTGTTTGGCAAGCTCGGGAGATGCTGTCGATAGTGATACCCTACCATCATCCCTGACAAGACCATCAGCTTCAAAGAGGCCCCTGAGGAACGCCGCTATCACTTTTTCATCCGACTGAAGTATTAACTTAGGAATACTCGCCTTGGTGGAGCCCTCTTTCTTGAAGCCCAACTTCTCAAACCACACTTCTAAGGGCTTTGAGTACCATACTATCTGATAGTATCTACCTTTTCCTTTTCTCTCCATCTTAGTGACGTGACCTTTCAGTCCAAAGAGCTCTTCACCAAGTTTGAGGAAGTATTCCACCAGCTCCTTTTCATTATCACCAATAGAGAGTATCAGCCTGCCGTTGTTCCATACACCATCTCCCACGTAGAAACCCAAGAACTCTGCAAGCCTCTCATCAAGCTCGGGGGGAGTTGTAACCTCATTGCAGTTGTGATGAATACCAATTTTAAGATCCTCTATTGATGGAAGTCTCTTCCTTTCCCCTTTCCATCCCCCAGTCACGAGAACAACAATGTCCCCCTCTTGTAACTCCTCTGCACGCTTCCATTTGAAGCCATCAGCATCAGCAGTGAGAACCAGCTCGTTGTATGTCGCATCGAGATAGTTCCCAAGATCAGTCCAAATTCTGAACATTTTTTGAGTTCCAAGTTGCCCCATATATGCATCAACAAACTTCCCGTCACTATAAACAGCATCCATAACTGGGAACTCCGTCTTGGGATTAATAACAAGTTCTCTAAGCTGCTTTAGCCCTTTATCGGTATAGACGTAGGAATCAATACCTACACATCCACCTTGCTTTATTACGTCGCTAACGGCATCTATTAGGTGCATGAACGAAACAGGGCCACTATTGGAGGTGTAGATGCCGTTGCCTGTTAGTAAGTGGACTCCTTCAACCTGTATATCGTAGACCTTTTGAACTCCAAGACGCTCTATTTTAGATATCTTTACTGGATAGAGCTTTGATAGCATTGTGAAATACTTAACCTCTTCTTCATCAAGACCGAGCTCATCCTTTAATTCAAGTACTTTTCTTATGAATGCCCTATGTGTGACCTTTGAGTTATAAGAAAGAAGCTTATAGTCCCTCTGAATTTTGGCCCGAATTTCTGGTTTCTTAATTTTGTAAATGGCGTTGAATGGAAAAGAATACTTCTTGTTTTTACCATTTTCTTTTAATTCTTCTATAGCTCTTCTTCTAATTGTTGCAAGTTTAACTGATTCAACGAGCTTTTCAAAAGCTCTGATTTTCATATCTCTGGTCTGTATCCTGAGGGTGTATACTTTTCTGTGGTTATCTTGTTTGGGTTTATATTCCTGTATGCTTGTGATTATTCCAAGTGCCATAAAGAGGAGCTGGGCCTCCTTGATGAAACGTTCTGAAATGGACTTCAGAGCAATCCTGTAATGTTGATCAAGTGTCCCATCCCCATCAAAAAATCCTGCTAAGAACGCCGCCATGACACTTGGCCTGCTACGAAAGATTAGCTCGGGAACAGCTATGTTCTCGGACCTGTCCTTACTGAGACCATTTAGTTCGAGGAACTTTACAATTTTTGTGGAAGGTATGATAAGTGTTACTTTGTGTTGCTTTTCTCGAACAAACTCCTTAGGCTCTAAGCCAAAAAGCTCAATGAAATACCTCTTCACTTTCTCCTTAACATTTGCCTCATCAATGTTGAGGTATATCTCAATCTTGGAGTTTTTCCTTCTTCCATTCTCGCAGTAGTGTCTTATATGCCCATCCGCATATATTATACCGAGGAGATATGCCAGTTTCTCATCGAGGATTTCTGGTAAGTTTACTTCGTAACCATTACTCCTAAGCTCGACGTTTGTGTTAAGCTTTAAATATGGAGCATCAAAGTCATCTTCGGGGGTAAGAACGTAAATGTAGTCTCCCTCTTTGAGTTCCATGAGAGGCTTGAGAATAGGATTACCATCCTTATCAAAGACCAAGAACTTATGCTCTTTCGTAACTTTGACTTCGTATCCATCCTGTGTAACTACCCTGAAGACTTCCATTTCACCATTATCGTATTTCTCTACGATTTGCTTGGGCCCTTTATGAGAGATTATCCTTGGTGATTGAGCAGACCTTACAAGTTCTTCAATAGGTATGAAACCCCTTTCGGTTAGCACTCTAGTGTCTCCAGTAAAGCACGCAGCACCGGTTGT
>CAZTOS010000064.1:11325-13227 GCA_964615185.1 uncultured Thermococci archaeon | reverse complement strand
TAACCTCTATATCGTATATCTTATCCCAAACGACCTTAGTTGGAGTCCAATTAAAATCTTCTATTGCTGGTGGGTTAACATCAGCAGTGACTCTTGATGATATTGGGAGGGAAGAAGTTTGAGTGTGTGAAATAAAACTTGGGGAGGATTTATCAGTGTTCTCACCAATACAACCACCAATAAAAACCATAATGATGATAACTATCCAAACTTTAACAAACTTCAAATCCTTCCCCCTAAAGGACAATAAAAACAAAGACACGATAAATATTTCGGCAAGGTGCTCTAACCACATCATCCTTTAAATCTCAGCACGTGAATGTCCCTAACTACTTTATGTCTTTCCTCAAAATCTGTGTACTTTGCCAGGACTTCAAAGCCAAGTTTTTCCAGCCATCTTCTTTCTTTCCTGTATATCCTTCCATCCTTGAGCTTGTATGCTGGGAATACGAATACAACCCTTCCATTCCTTTTAAGCACATCTCCAAAACTGTCGAAAACTTGATAGTAAAAGCGGTCAAGTTGATTTGCCATTTGTATGGCCTCTCCTCTTGTGGGATTATACTTGAGGGGTTTTCCAAGCCAGGGTTCTGTAACTATGGCATCAAATTTAATTCTGAAGCAACGCTTGAGCTTTCTGGCATCGCACACTTCTAAGTGAGCTGTTTTTTTGACTCTAAATTCTTTCTTCAACCACTTCAGATTCTCCTTTGCTCCTTTAATTGCCTTGGGATCTGAGTCGCTCCCGTATGCATTCACTCCTTGAAGAATAAATTCTTGAACTATTGTTCCAATGCCACAGAAAGGATCTAAGAAATTTCCTTGTCTAACCTCTGTCAGATTAACCATTATCCTCCCTAATCTCGGAGGGATTGAAAAAATCGCCCTTTGAACTGGTCTCTCAACATCAAGCTTTTTCAGCTCAAATGGGTCGGTAATTTTTATCGTCTCTCCTACCCAGAGTTTTTCTCCATAGATGAACACGAAATCCTTTGTCTCCGGGAATCCTTTTAGAATTAGTTCAGAGGGCATAGCATAAACTTTAGCTGGCTTAAAGAATTTAGCGGAACCTTCACTCTTGAAGGTTTTCTTTATCTGGCTTCCAAGCTTTTTCCAAAGCTTCCAGTCCTCTTTCCCGTAGATGCTAACTGTAAAAAGCCTTGAATATGTAAGTTCTTGAATAGACTCTTCCCCTTCACCCACTATCTTCACAAGCTTCAGCGAACCGCCTAACTTATGAAAGAGGTGTTCAATCTTTTTGGGGCTTTCAAATACTATCCAGTTACGCGATGCTTCGATAATTTTAACTTTAATCCCAAATCTGTTAGCAAATGCATGAAATTCAGCCTCACTGAGCTTGGGATTTTTCCCTAAGATTACTGCATACATGGATTGAAGCTGGAAATTACCATTTAAAAAGATTTAGCAACCGAAGATTAATAAAGATTAACGTCTAAACGGAGATAAATCGAATTAGGTGATGTTCATGCTCTATGAGATTGAGATCCATACTAACAAGGAGTTTGAGATAATCGACATAACATCAGAGATCCAAAAAATCGTGAAAGAAAGCAATGTACAAGAAGGCATCGCAATAGTTTTCACAAAACACACAACAACAGCTTTGATTGTAAATGAAAATGAAAGGAGGCTTCTCTCAGATATTGAGCTTCTACTGGAGAGCATTGCTCCAAAAGGAAAAGGATATAAGCATGATGAAATTGACAATAATGCTCATTCCCATCTGCGAGCAGTCCTGTTAAATCCAAGTGTCGCAATTCCAATTAAAGACGGAAAAGTAGAACTGGGAACGTGGCAGAGCATTTTGTTTGTTGAACTTGACGGTCCGAGGCTTAGAAAGATTCTTGTTAAAATATGTGCCTGCTGACTATTCAAGGAAAC
>CAZTOS010000064.1:0-11225 GCA_964615185.1 uncultured Thermococci archaeon | reverse complement strand
AAAAATCCACTAATTTTTGCTCATTTTTAATCAAAACACCTATATGAAGTGAGCAGCTAAACTAACTATTGGGAGCAAAGATGCCAGAGGACAGAGATATCGAGAAGCTTGCAGAGGAGCTGAGAACATTAAGAAAAGCCATGAATGAGCTAATGAAAAGTTTTGAGCTTGTATCCCAGTTAGCTCAGAACTATCTCAGACTTATAAACATTTACGCACAATATGGGGAGCTTGGCATTGATATCATAATTCCAGAAATTAGACATGACCCCATTGCGAGGGAGATAGTTAAGATAGTGTTTGATCTCAAAAAAGCTAACATAAGTCAGATAGCAAGAGAGCTTAAAGCGAGACGTGGAAAAGGTTCAAGAAATACTGTCAGAGAGAAGGTTGAACTTCTTTTGAAGCTCAATGTTTTTGAAGAGGTGGAAGGTGAGAAAGGAAAGTGCTACACGCTGAGAAAAGAAGTGATCAATAAGTGGTTTGATTTAATCGGAATCCCAATTAGGTTTGAGCAGAGATAATAATTATCGAGGTGATTGAGATGGAGTTCGATGAAAAAGAGTTTGAAAAGGAAATGAAGAAGAAAATCCTTGAAAGAATTGAAGCGGAGGTAGAACCAAAAGAGATAATCGAAGAGACTATAAGAGAGCTCACACAACAGCTCAAAGAAGCAAAGAGCGAAGATGACTTAGAGGTTATAGAAAAGAAAATTGAGATGCTTAAAGAAATGCTCAAGACATATGAGAAGAGCAAAGGGGATGAAGAGGACATTCAAGAACTCAAGGAGGTCATGGGTGTTCTTTCAGAAAGCTTGCCAAAGATAATGGACTCAATATTTGGTCCAATTAAAGAACTCATAAATGAGGCATATGACCCGGATAAAGCTGAAAAATTCGGTAAAAGTGTTGCCAGCTTTTATAAAGAGCTTGTTGCGACAGGAATGGATCCAGATAAGGCTTTTGAGCTTACAAAGGAGTACATGGAGAGCATGAACATTGTAAAGACACTAATCGTTGCACTCATGAAGGAAAAAATGGGCAAAATAAAGGATTTCAAGGAGCTGAAGAAGCTCGGGAAAAAGAGAGCAACGGAGGACTTTGAGGAGGAGCTGTGATGATTCTTTCCTTTTTCCGGCTTTTGCTTTTAATTCCAAAGTTTTTGTGGAATTTAGCAGGAATTAAACGAACAATACGGAGGAGCAGACGAAAATTCAAGAAGGCATTAGTTAGGAATGGCCTTCCCAAAGAGTTAGCTAAGGAACTTGCAAATGGATATGGTTTGCCTGATGACGTCATTTCACTAAAAGCTCTGATTAAATTTTCAAAATATTCGAGAAGGATTTAGCTTTTCTTTGCATATTGGGCATAATACACAAGTGCTTTTAGCAAATCGTTAAATCCTTCATATGTGACTAAAGATAGAAGTATGGGTTCTTGTTCTAAGCGCTTTTTCACAATTTGTCTGAGTTCCTCGACCCTCTCTCCTGGGACTAAGTCAATCTTGTTAATCACAACAATTATTGGCTTCTCGTATCTGAACTTCAATAGATGGTGAAGCTTTTCCATTCCCCTATGCAGGCCATATTGGGCGTCAATCATGTGGATAATAATATCAGCTGATGTTATTTCGTCTAAAATTTCCCTAAACTTTTCCTCGCTTAGAACTTTACCTCTGAACTCATATTGAGGATCAAAAAGGCCTGCTGTGTCAATTAATACGAACTCATCTGCCCCTCCGAATGGATTTTTCATAGTCTTTGGAATCTTAATTTTTCCAAAAGTTTTCCTTATAGTACTTTTTGTGGTTCCTGGAATCTCAGTAGTCTCAGAGACCTTCTTTCCGAGGAGCACATTCATAAGTGTAGACTTACCAACGTTTTCAGCCCCAATGATCGCAACCTTTATCATACCTCTCACCGATAAGTATATCACTCGGAGAGGAATATAAGTGTAAAGGTGATTGGAATGCCAAAGAGAGTTAAGTTTGGTCATCACTACTATTACATCGTTCTTCCTGATGAGTTGAAAGATAACAAGTTTCGTGGCAAAAATGTCGTTCTTGAGGGTGTGGTTGAAAACAAACCAACTATAGAATTTCTTCCAATGGAGCTACCAAGCTATAGAACCACGTTTCGTATAAATGGTCTGAAAATTGAATTCTCAGGAACTCCCCATATAGGCAAGGGGGAACATGTAAAAGTGTATGGCAGATTTGTGGGGGATGGAATTATAGCCAAAGCAATAGAAACCGAGAAAGCCCTGTATGTTGCGGAGGAGTAGTTATGATAAAACTTTTTCTTGAAGTAGGAAAGCTTAAGCGTCTGCCCAGAATGGGATGGTTGCTTAGAGGAGTTACAGATCCTGAAAGTGTTGCAGATCACAGCTTTAGAGTTGCTTTTATAACCCTCTTTCTATCAGAAGAGCTCAGAAATAGGGGTATTGATGTCAATGTAGAAAAAGCTCTCAAGATTGCTCTTCTACATGATTTGGGAGAAGCAAAGATAACTGATCTACCTTTAGATGCTCAAAGATACATAGATAAGAAAAAGGCTGAAAAAAAGGCTGTTATGGAGCTTTTACTTGAAATTGGGAGTAAAAGCTTAGAATACTTCAAGCTGTTTGAGGAGTATGAGGAAGAAAGCAGTTTGGAAGGTAGATTAGTTAAGTTTGCGGACAAGCTTGAGATGGTTCTTCAGGCGTATGAATATGAGAAAGCTGGCTTTAGCAATTTAGAAGAATTTTGGTCAACTCTTGAGTATCTAAAGAAAAGTGAATTTCACAGGTACTTTCAAGAGCTTATTGACGAAGTTGAAAAGCTTAGAAAAAATTAATTACCTTTAGCATCCTAACTTTTTTGGTGATTTTATGGGAGTGAGAAAGCTTGGCGAAAATTTGTATCTTTATCCGGGAAGTCCTTCAACGATGATAAAGCTCCATGAGGGAAAGGCTGTTCTTGTTGATGTTGGACATGGAAGCGGAAGACACAAAGATCTACTGAGGGAAGTTAGGAAACTTGGAAGTGAGATAAAAGCCCTCTTAGCAACCCACGGGCACGCCGACCATATAAGTGTGGCTGTAAGGATTGATAAACCTCTTTTTATGCATCGCTTCGAGTTTTCCATTGCTGAAAGTCCTCTCAATAGAGAACTCCTAACTTTTGGCTCAAAAGCTCCTAAGGGATTCTTAGTGTTTCAATTTCCACATGAGGTTAAAGTTCATGCTATTTTTGAGTGGAACGATGAGCTATTTGGCCTAAAAGCTGCGAAACTCAATGGGCACTCTCCGGGAATGACAGGTTTTGTGGATGAAGAAAACGCAGTTATTTACGCTGGAGACAGCTTCTTTGGGGAGAGGGTAATTCAAGCTGTTGGAGTTCCCTATTTGGTTGATGTTGAATTATTTAAATCTTCAATTATGCAATTACATAATTATGCAATTGAAGGATTTCTGCTGATACCCTCTCATGGAAAAGGCGTCAGAGGAGAAGAAGCCGAAAAGCTGCTTGAGTTTAATCTTCAAAGAGTTGAAGAAACTGAGAAGAAAATTTTAGAGCTGCTAGAAAAGCCAATGAGCATAAGTGAGCTGAGCTACCATTTAGCTAAAGCATTTGGGGCAAATATAACACCTCAGACTTTAGCTTTAAACCAAGTCCCAATAAGGGCATTTATAGCGGAGCTTTATAATAAAGGAATGATTGAAGCTATTGTTGAGAATGATTTGAAGTGGAGAGCTAAAAAATAATTTCACAATCTGTGGCCGTTGTCTCCATAACAGATGTAATAATAAGGACAGAACTTGCAGAGATAATTATGCCATCCTTCTGGAGGCTTGTCTTTTTCGTAATGTTTTTTCACCATATAGAATTGTCTCACCGTTTCCTTGAACAACCTCTCGTCATAGGGGATTTCAAAGGCTTTGAAGTTTTTTCCTTTGACTATTGGGAAGCTTGAGAAGTCTATCCATTTTAGGACTTTATGAGGATTTTCATGAAGTTTCACATAATAAAGGTAACCATATTCGCTTTCGGCCCATCTTAGATATATGTTTAGCTGGGCAAGATGATACTCATAGGGCAGCTTTGGGAGAGAGGTTTTGCCCTTTATTTCAATTGGAAAATCCCGATAAGCATCAATTCTTCCATGGATTTCAAAACCCAAACGAGAAGAACGGAGAACCATGTGCTTTTCAAGTTCAAAGCCAAATCTTTTGCTTAAAATCTCGCCTAAAATATTATGGGTTTTAATTCCTTGATCGAGTTTAATTCTAACAAATTCAGGCCATTTTTCAGGATATCCCTTAAGTCTGAAGTATATGCGTCGGGGGCAGGTTAGGGCTTCACTTGCATAAAACTCAAGCAGCTCATCGCTCATCGTTATGCCTCCTAATGGGAGTTAAAGTAGCGTCAGCTAATACCGACGTCATCACAGCTCAGACTGGGCAAGGCCCATCATCCGCTGAATAAAGTATCTAAAACTAAGCTTAAAACCTTTGGGGTGTGCTGAAAGAGTAGAAGAACAAACAAAAATAAGAAAATCAAGCTTTACTCTTCCTTAAAACTGCAGAATCTCTCTTTATAGAATAGCTCAATCCATAAGCGGGCCAAAGTCCTGGGGGCATTGAGTAGTGGTGCAGATTTCTTAAAATTTTTTCTGCATCTTCCCTACTCTTTGCAATAATCCTAAGTCTGTCCTTCGTTAAAATAACGTCGCCACGGGGCAATTTCAGGATAATTCTATCATCCTCAACTTCAGGCTTTGCCCTCATTAAAAGAGCCTTCAAATCCTCATAGGCGTCTTCTGTGATTTTTTGTTCAAGAATTCCATCTTTTTTCTTAGATTTAAATATCCTCATAAGCCAAAAACTACTCGAACCTTCGTCATCCATTGTTTAACTCTACCTCCGATGTGTTCTCACTACTCTTATAGGCTTCTCTCTTTTTAAGCTTTTTCAATCGCTTTTTGCCGAAACGACAAGTTACTACGAATGATTTATGATACCAAAGAGTTTTAAACACCTCATAAGGAGCTTACATTTGATGAAGAATAGAAAGACCCAGCTCATAAAACCTCGAATAAGAGAGATACTGAGCAAAAAGCTTCCTGAAGGGTTAGTTAATCTTCTCCCCAAGCATTGGGTTCAAATTGGGGATGTTTTGATTTTACCGCTGAGAGAGGAGCTTTTACCGTACAAGTATGAAATAGCCAAAGTTTATGCTGAAGTTCTGGGGGTGAAGACTGTCCTAAGGAAGGGTTGGATTTTAGGAGAATTTAGAGAGCCCCATTATGAGGTTATTTATGGTAAAGACACGGTAACGATTCATAAAGAGAACGGTATTCTCTACAAGCTTGATGTGGCAGGAGTAATGTTCTCCCCAGCAAACGTTAAGGAAAGGGTTAGAATGGCAAGCATAGCAAAACCTAATGAGCTCGTTGTAGATATGTTTGCTGGAATTGGACATCTCTCGCTCCCAATAGCAAAGCACTGCAAAGCCAAGGTCATTGCAATTGAGAAAAATCCATACACGTTCAAATTCTTGGTGGAGAACATCGAGCTCAATAAAGTTCAAGATAGAATGACTGCTTATAACATCGATAATAGAGATTTCCCGGGAGAGAACATTGCAGACAGAATTCTTATGGGCTATGTGATTAAAACTCACGAATTCATTCCAAAGGCTCTGGAGATTGCGAAAGATGAGGCAGTAATCCACTATCACAACACTGTTCCTGAAAAATTGATGCCCAAAGAACCCTTTGAAACTTTCCAAAGAATAGCGAAGGAGCATGGCTATGAGGCTGAGCTTTTGGAAAGCAGAATAATCAAACGCTATGCCCCTGGAGTTTGGCATGTCGTTTTGGATGTGAGGGTGTATAAGAGGTAGTTATTTTTTAAGGAACCTAATCTCCACAACATCCCCAACCTCAAACTCTCCCCCAATCAGCTTTATCCTTTCTTGGTTGCAGTAAATCCCCATACCTCTTACTTTCTGCCCATTTGCAAATATCTGAAAATTTGCATTAAAAATTCCAACTCCATTGGGAAGCTCTTGGCTCACTGAAAACTTTGCTTCAAAAATCTCAACTTCTCTTAGTTTGCCAAAAATCGCTCCGTAGTGATAGTGAGGCAAGCCGCCTTCAATCGGGGTGCCATCGAAGGATAAGGGGGTTAAATTTTTCTCTCCTCTCCTCAGAGGTCTCAGCCAGTAGTAGTGTTCAGCTTTCTCAACAATCTCAAACTCGTTTCCTTTAATTGTGGGCACGAGTTTTAGAATTTTTGGATACATTAAAAAGGCTCCCCTCGCTCTGTATCTATCTTTACAATCCCTCAGTTCGAAATGAGCATGCTTATCACTCCACGGTCTAAAAAAGCCTGAAACAACTAATTCGCCAATTTCATCTCCCAGATAAACTTTCTCTCCAGTTTTAATGCTGGGCTTGACATGAAGAACTTTTAAGCAGAACTCCTCAACTTGAAAAATCATGAGATAATCTTCCCTAACGGGAACGTATCGTGGGGTTCTAACTTTCCTAATTTCCAGAAGCTTTCCTTCTTCAAAGGGGAAAAGAGCCTTCTCAGGAAAATAGACATCAATTGCGGTTCCAAATTTGTGAGCTGGATAGGGAGTGTTGAAAAAACTGAACCATGCCTCTTTTGGAATTTCAAAATTCAGCCCCTTAACCTTTGCTATCCTCATCTCTATTGCCCCATAACGGCTCCCAGTCATCACAGATAGTGTTCATGTGAGTTGTTTTCATATGCTTTCGACATATTCCCTGTGTCAGAAAGTAAGAGTCAATTGGGCCAAACCACCGACAGTTTTTGCAAGCTTTTAGTTTCTCGTCCATTTTAGCCACCACTTAAGACTGGCATTACCTTTATTTCATCTCCACCTTTTACAATAACGTCTCCTCTCGCCACTTTTCCGTTGACCATAATTATCTTGTCATGTAGTTTGTCGTAACCCTTGATGACCTCTTTGAGTATCTCATCCACTGTTTTTGGTTTGTCCACTTCAATATAAATCTCGCTTGATTCAGCTAAATGAGCCAAAGCACCCATGAACTTAATTTTTATCATGAGTATCACCTTTAAGAACGTCTTTAGCAAGCAAATAAAAAAGTTCTCAAAAAGAGAAGATTAATGAAGCTCCGTAACTTTTTCAAGCTCTGGTATAACAAAGTCAAGCTTGAGTTTCTGAAGTGTTTCTTTAGTTGGGATTCCTCTTTCATCCCAGCCGCGCATCTTGTAGTACTCGCTGAGCAATGCATCGTACTTCTCCATTTCGAGGTGCTGTCCTTTGTATGGTCCGCTCTTGAGTCCTTCAATGAACCATCTCTTTGGTGGATAGTCCATCTTTCTGCTCCAGTTGCCGTTGAATTCTCTAACCCAGTAAGCTCTGATGAGCGCATAGACCCTATCTGCTGCCTTGTAGAGGTCGTCCCATGTGTATGTGACTCCAGTTATTGCCTTGAGGAGCTTTGGATAGTGG
Source organism: uncultured Thermococci archaeon (assembly GCA_964615185.1). Classification (GTDB taxonomy): domain Archaea; phylum Methanobacteriota_B; class Thermococci; order Thermococcales; family Thermococcaceae; genus Thermococcus_B. The sequence goes on along the minus strand of CAZTOS010000064.1, from coordinate 3,734 downwards.
TTTATGTCCAAGCCAAGCTCAATCCATGGAAGTCTACATGCAGAGAGCATCTCGAATAGTCCACCTCTGTATCTCTGCAGTTCAATAACCTTTGCAGCTTTCTCAGGTGTGTACGTGATCTTGTATTCAACTTTCTTTGCTTGCTCTCCTTCAATTGGTGCTGTACCAATTTCCCAAGCGATGACCCATGCTTCCTTGTGATGTGCTCCAATTGAGCTGGTGCCATATGCAAGGGCCATCGCTGGGTAGATGAAACAGTTGTAACCGCTGACCTCCAATCCTTTAACGTGCATTGCAAAGTTTTCTCCACCTTCCACTTTTTGGCCCATTCTCATTACACCTTCAGCGGCGAAGTTTCCAAGCTCACTGCTCCTGAATGCAATTTCTTTGATGAGCTCTTTTGTTCCTTTGTAGTCTCCGAATGTTGGCCCCTCTTTGAGAAGTCCTTTCTCAACGGCTTCCATAACAAATGCAATTGAACCACCAAGTGAGATTGTATCAATACCATACATATCGGCGAGTCTGTTAATAACTGCAACCTTGTTGAGCTGTCCAATTCCAAGGTTTGAACCGAGCAAGGCAACGTTTTCGTAATCCAGCTCGCTCTCCAATCCTTCAGCGTCAAGAACAACATTTCCACAGGGCATATTACAGTAAGGACAGCCACGCTGCTTGACTTTCATACCCTCTAAGGTGTAACCGTCAATTGACCTTGCGAACTTGAATAAACCATCTTGGAAGTTATACGTTGGTAGTGCTGAGTTTTCATTACACCATTCTACTGCAGCCATTGTTCCCTGCCTGTGCCAGAACTCGTAGGTTGGCTTGCTCAATATTTCGTCATAAGCCCCTTTGCTAAGTTTTCTGAGCTCATCCTTGTCAGCAACGGGTATCTCTTTTGTACCTTTGATTACGATTGCCTTGAGCTTCTTTGAACCCATTACAGCACCAATACCTGGTCTTCCACCAGCTCTACCCTCTTGTGACATTATAACTGCATACTTAACTAAGTTCTCGCCACCCGGTCCAATGCTTAATATACCAACGTTCTTACCGTGTATTTCTCTCAATTTCTTTTCAGTCTCAAATGTGTCAAGGCCCCAGAGTCCCTCAGCACTGAGAATGCTAACGTTATCATCTTCAACGTAAAGATATACCGGCTTTTTGGCTTTTCCTTCAATAACAATGGCATCATAACCAGCTTTTCTAAGATGCACAGTTGCCATTGTTCCTAAGTTACCATCACCGTAACCACCTGTGAGCGGGCTCTTTGCAGCAACCACCAATTTTCCACCACTTGGCGTTGGGAGGCCGTTAAATGGCCCAGCTGCTATGACAAGCTTGTTTTCCGGGCTAAGAGGGTCAACCCCCTTGACTTCATCCCAGAGAATCTTTGCTGCTAATCCTCTTCCACCGATGAAAAGTTGAGCAATTTCTGGAGAATATTCCTGCACTTTGACTTTGTTGTTGGTCAAATCAACTCTTAAAATTCTTCCCCACCAACCTTTCATAGAACCACCGTTATTTCATAATGATGAAATTCTATAAAAGCTTTGAGTTCACAAAAACCTTTAACCGTTTTATTTTGGGAAAATACAACTATTTAACAGGTTTTAATCAAATAAGTTTTTCTGTTTATCAAAATTTTTCGAATGTTTTGCACAATTATAGCGAAAAGGTGAACACATTTCATTCATTGTTGTTCAATTTCGAAAGCTAAGGTTAAAATAAGTTCATGCAGCTTACTGAAAACTTTATAAATTCTACACATGTAGCATCAAAGTTACATATGTGGAGAGATGTATGGTACAGCTCCCAAAAACTTGTTGAAATCTTAAAGGCAGACTATAATATTGAAGCACAACCTGATCAGTGGATAGAGAGCAATTTAAGGAAATCTTAACTGAAGCTATAGCAAAAGAGAGGGGAGGCTAAATGCCCGACCTATATTTTCCTTCTTTTTTACTCTGAAATGACAAAAATTGTCTTCTTGACGAAGTCAGGCAAACTAATTCAGTGACACACCAGTTAAAAGAACAGAGCAAGCTACGATCCCACCATAACCAGTGCTAATATCCTCCTATCATACCGAAACTTACTTTTAATACTCTTTTAAACATAGATAAACGGTTACAAACGTTGTTTAACAATCCAGAAGAAATTAACCAAGATACGGGTTTTAATCTGAACAAACGGAAACAATAATTGACGATTTCGTGAAAAAAGCTTAAATACAACATATTTATTAAAAAATAGTGGAGGTGATGGAGTATGCTATGGAAAAAGATGTTGTCGGTGATATTTGGTTTAATAATTTTGACACTCCCATTGACATTCACGCCAGTAAATGCAGCAGATACCACAATAGTAATTTTGGTAAGCAACAACGAAGCAGACTGTGCATTAGCAAATTACATTGCAAACTTAACAGTTAACGTGGTAGTTGTTAAGACACCATGGGGAGTTTACAACCCAAATATAACTGCGGAAATTATCAGCTATGCCCCTGAGGAGGTTATCATCATTGGTGGTCCAGTGGCAGTTCCGGAGGAATATGTGGAGGATTTACAGTCCCTTGGTATATCTGTTGAGAGATGGTGGGGAGAAAATAGATATGAAACAGATTTAGCAGTAATTAAAAATGCTACTGTGAAGTTCCAATTACAGTTGCAGAATAGGGTTATCCTTGTAGCAGGAACGGACTTAGCGGGACTTGAAAAAGCATTACAGCTTGCAATCCAAGAAAAGGCCATTATAATACTCGTGAATCAGACCACAAACATTACGGGAATAATGGAGAGGCTCAAGATTAGAACTGGGAACTTTATAATAGTTGGAACACCCATTATGAATCAAACAATGCTCAGAATACAGGAACAACTCAAAAAGTGCAACTGCATAAAGATTCAAGTTAACATGACCGCTGAGAGAGCTCTTGAAGCAATACAAACGGCTGAGGAAAAAATAAGCGCAGCAAAAGAACTTTATGAAAATGCAACGAATCCAGCCATTGAAAATTTATTGAAAATAGCAGAGAAGCAGCTTGAAGATGCCAAAGACGCATATAATACTGGAAAATACGGCTTGGCTTATGGCCTTGCAATAGCAGCAAAGTCAAAGGCTGAAATGGCCATTAAGCTTGCTGGAGAGGACATTAGGAAGATGATAAGGAACAATACAAAGATGAGGCTGGAGAGGGAAATCATAAGAGTTGAAGCTCAGATCAGAGTAATGGAACGATTAGGAGTCAATGTAACTGGGGTACTGCAACTAATAGAAGCAATAAAAGCGGCAATAAGGAATGGTGATTACGACACTGCTCAGGAACTCATGATTAAGTTAAGGGAAGAGCTCATGGCATGCTATATAAATGGTAAGGAGATAATTAAAAAGAAAATCCACATGCCTGTCGGAAAGAAAGGAAGACCCTGAACTTTTAATCTTTCCAGTTTTTTGATTCTATTTTGCTTGAATTTAATTCAATAGTGAATGATGGCACTTGGATAAGTGGCAATAAGACCAGTTGCAGCTTAAATTGGTGTACTGATCTATCTAATCGCCAAAATGATTCGAAAAGTTTTATTTTTCCCTTTATAATTAGTACGTAAGGGTTTTCTGGCTTATGCAATAATTTAGATTACATGGTGAAAATGGTTGAAAGCATCAAAGAACTGACAGTGATTGCGTGTTCCGATAAGGGTTAAAATACTCAAGATGTTATGTGAAAACAATAA
>CAZTOS010000063.1:0-13341 GCA_964615185.1 uncultured Thermococci archaeon | reverse complement strand
TTATGTTGATGCTTGTCCTTCTGTTTTTGATCCTTAGAAGAGTTGTAGGTATAGGGAAAGATATTTAATGCCTCTCTTCTTTATCTAAGATCTTCAATAAATCGGAGGAATTTTTCAGTTTCGTTGGTATTTCCGACGAGAAAAATCAGCCTCCGATATCCAAGTTTTTCGGAACATTCAATGTAAATCAGTGTAGTCTTGTTTGACAAAATAGCTTTCTTGTAAGCTTTTCTCTGAATTGTTATGTCCAATTCTTTGAATCCTTTGGATTTCAATTCTTTTTCTGCAGAGTTGAAGGCTTTTCTGCATAGATATTCGCCCAAGAAAAGATTCTCGCGCCACGTGTAGATTGCTATGTAATAATCCAAAACTTGCCCAGCCCATAAGCCATTGTAGTTTTTTGGAAGGAAGGGATATTCTTCGAGCCATTCATGATTTTGTGAATTAAAGCTGGGTCTGTCTCTTGGATGTATGGTAAGGTAAGCTGCTGCTTGAGGACTTGGACCTGTTCTGAGTGATAGTATGAAAGATATGGAGAAGGCGAGGATTAATGTTACTGTGAAGGCTTTTATTGCAGTGTCATGCTCTTTAATGTAGGTTTTGACATACCATGCTGGAAGTAATGAAACAACTAATGCGGAAATACTAAAAGCCGTGAAAAATGATAATCTTAATCCAAAGAGCTCTGCAATAGAAATTAATGCATACTGAAAGATGGGAGACATCACAATGCCACATGCTAAGATCACGAGGATGAGAATGCTCTTGCTCTTCATCTTTATCCCCTTTTCAGAAGTATATATCCCGCTATTAGAACCGCTGTTAGCAAGGTTTCCCTAAGCACGCTGATTGGTGGGTAGTATGTTCCCATTAGATAAGCCAGAGAAAACTTTGTTACAGAATAAATGGCTGGTAGAAATATCAACACAACTAAAGGGACTTTTGCATTCTTTAAGTTCAGTTTCCTCTCAATTGTTATTCCCAACAATCCAAGTCCAATGCCTGTGAAGAGGTAGGGGAGTGAAAATGCCATGAAAGCCAAAGCGCTGTTGGTATCTGGAGGTATTGTTCCAAACGCTTGAATGCAGAGGTATTCAAAATTCAGGTAGACGCTTACAATTCCAAACACGGCGATTACAGTTCCCAGTAAAATAAAAGTTCGCCCTATTCTTCGGTTTGCTCTTTCATAATTTTCTAAGGTTCTTTCCCAGTTCACTATCCCACTCCCCAATCACAGCTCTCATTCTCCCTTTAGTTCGTGGTATTTTATATATTAGCATATCTTCACAATTATATTAAAACTTTTTGTTGGAATTTGAGTTTTCTGATAAAAGCCACTTAAGCCAAATTAGGTTTCCAATTCTCAAAATGCCTTAGAAAAACGAGAAGAATAAAAGTAAACAGGACAGAAAATTACTCTTTCCTCTTGCTTGCCTTCCACTTGCTCCATCTGTACAGAGCGGCTAATGACTTGATGGCCCTCTCTGGTTCTGGATATGCTGGGATGCCGTTCTCGTTGAGTATGTCAATTGCTTCCTTTGCCTCAATTCCACCGACGATTGCAACAACTATTGGCTTCTTCTTTCCACTCTTTTCGTACTCATCAATGACTATTCTTGCTAAATCTCTTGGATCTAAAACAGCGGTCTGACAGTAGAGAACAGCTACTGCATGCATCTCTGGATGAGCTAAAGCGTCTCTAACAGCACCTTCATAAGCCTTTGCATCTGCCATACCGGTCAAGTCAACTGGGTTCTTGTAGCTTCCGAATGGTGGCATGTGATTTGCAAAGACCTTAAGCTCTTCGAGGTTGTCATAGAGGTGAAGTCCTTCCTCTTCAGCGGCATCTGTTGCCATAACTCCAATTCCACCACCGTTTGTGATTATGACGACATTATCTCCTGATGGTTCCGGTAAGTTGCTGAGTGTTCTTGCCCAGTCGAAAGCTTCGCCAATTGTTAATGCTCTCAAAACACCGCTCTGCTTGAATGCTGCGGTGTAGATGCTGTCAGCACCTGCCAAGCTGCCTGTGTGTGATGCTGCTGCCTTTGCACCTCTCTCACTTCTTCCAGCCTTGATGACTATGATTGGCTTCTTCATGCTGACCTCTTTTGCAGCCTTCATGAATTTTCTACCATCCTTGATACCTTCCATGTAAATGAGAATTGCCTTTGTGTTTTCATCATCCTTAAAGTACTCCAAGAGGTCAGCATCGTCAATATCGCTCTTGTTTCCAATGCTCACGAGGGCTGAGAGGCCAACTTTCTCAAGGATTGTCCATCCCATAAGGGCTATTCCAAGAGCACCGCTCTGGGAGACGAAGGCGAGCTTTCCGGGGAGGACATCGGTTGGACCAAATGTGGCGTTGAGTTTTGTTGGCGTGTAAACAACACCGAAAATGTTTGGGCCGAGAATCCTCATTCCATACTTGTGTGCTGTCTCTACAAGCTGCTCTTCGACTTTTTTACCTTCTGGTCCAAGTTCACCGAATCCCGAGCTTATGATAGGCAATACTTTGACCCCTTTCTTACCGCATTCCTCGACGACCTGAGGAACGAACTTGGCTGGAACAACGATAACAGCCATATCAACCTCATCGGGAATATCAAGAATGCTCTTGTAAACCTTGAATTTTCTCCCACTTATCTCAATTTCTCCACCTTTGATATTAACCGGGTATATTTTTCCTTCGTAGCCGTACTCAATAAGGTTCTTCATAATGGCATAACCTATCTTCCCTGGCTTCCCAGACGCTCCAATGACGGCAACGCTTTTTGGCTTAAATAGTGCCTCAATACTCATTTCCTTCACCCCAATAAACTTTACAAAGGTTAATCTGAAAAATCAGTTATAACTTTTCTCTTATCAATTTGCCGAGTCATACATCGGCACTTGTTAAATAGACCATGGGTTTTGAACAATTGTTGGATGATAAAAAAAGTGTGAGTGAGATTCAGTATTCAGTTTTTATTGCATAATGTTATTAGGGGTGGTGTTTTTTCTCCACTGTATGTTGCACAGCCTTTAACTTTAATCATCTTGTTGTTATTATCTATTACAAAGACTATTTTATCCTCGAAAATCTCTTTGCGGTGTTCTTTTATTATTTCTGATGAGATTATTTTTCCATGTATTCCTTCACTCCTTAAACAATTAATAAATAAGGTCCCATTTTCAAAGCTTATTCCTTGTACCGTTGAGTTCTCTGGAGGAAGAATTATCGCTATGGTTTCGAGATCAAGAGGAGAGGCATGATAAAAATAGCGTGGTGGTAGTGTTGGCTGTCCGAGACCTTTTACCACATTAATGAATTCTGGAGTTCCATTGACAAACACGAGAACCCTAACGTCTGGTTCGTCTTGAAATTCGATGAGCTCCTTTACTTTAATGAGCTTTAAAGAGACATTTTCTGAGAGGTGTTCAAATTTGAAGAGTATACTGTTATTTGTGATTTCATAGCCTACGTATTTTGCTTCACCTGGATAGTAAAGGAAGAGTGTGAAATATGCTTTTTTATATGAAATACTAATATTATCATTCAACGAGTTAAGAGTAGAATAATTAGTTTGATGCATATTCTCAACGTTTTCCTTGGGTAAAATGACAACGGGACATTTGGGACCTTTATCTCCAACCATACCATCCCACATTTTGTTTTCACTCACATAAACCACTTTTATCCGATTATGCCTCAGTATCCAAGCTAAAGATTCATATCTCACAATTTTTGGTTTTGTTTGATTGCCTTTTTCAAGTGATATAACTAAACTTTTGTTTTCAAGAGAGATCTCTTTAACTTGATATCCGTTTGGAGTGTAGATTTCGACAAGTTCTTCCATATCATAGGGCGAAGCGCAATAGCTTATAGTCACAAAATCACTTACCCCAAAATATGCTTTGAATGTTTTTCCATTGATAGATACGTAAACACCAGGCACATCCCAGGGACTCTTTCCAAAAAGTTTAATTATCCTTTGAAAGGCACGGTTCCTGATAATCTCGTTACTCCTTTCTTTAACCTCAAACTTAAAGATAATTTTATCCCCTTCAATTTCATAGCCTTTATATTCAAGCTCACCCGGATAGTAAACGTTCACTGCAAAGTATGCAGTTCTCTCCTTCACGTAGGGGAAGATATAGAATGTGGATATCAAGAACATCAAAAGGAAAAGAAGGATTAGAAGGAAGAGTCTTTTCAACTCCAAGACACCTCCATATTGCCAAGTTCTGTGAATATACCATCAATTTCACTGTAATATATCCCATCATAGTATCTACCGTTTAGTATGCCAACGATACTGATGTCGTTTGTGTAGCACGATTCATAAAAGACAGGAGCACCGCTATCGCCTTCATCCCTATCCATACAACAAGTTATACCAACATCAAAGAGCCAATAGTCAGTGTATCCGTCATTATCTCTGTCTATACCAATTGAACTGTGTGTTTCTGTTATGTATCCACATGTTGTGTATGTAGCTACTCCCATCTTACAAACATAAGCTCCTACGTAACTTTCTGCAGTTCCGACAACATTCCAATTTGAGTAAACCTTGTGATCAATATCCCTTCCCGAAACTTTGACTAACATGCTATCCGTAAGTCTCGAAGGGAAATTTGAACTTAAGGGTGGATTCTTTATAATGATTCCAACTTTACGCCATGAACCAATACCCCAAGGTTGATACACTGGTTTTCCAGTTACTCCAAATTCCGCACAATGTGCAGCTGTTACAAAATAATCTTCTCCGTTAATTTTGGATGTAAATCCTAGCGTACGTGATCCTCTAGGAGCAGTTATTTTACTTCCACCAATGAGAGGATCAAATTCATCAGTTGGTGATAAAGTGGGCATACCAGGATTCCTCTTTTCTATTCTTACGGCTTCTTTTGGTATCCCGAGTTTTTCTAATTCGTTTTCAAGAAGTTTCAGTTTTTCTGATGTTACGTTCGCTAAACCAATTGTTAAAGTGTTGTGGGCTTCATCGGCGTCAAGCATTGTAACTTCAAGTTCTCTGATTCTAAAAAGTTTTCTTGCCTTTTCTTTCCACTTTACTAGCTGGTCAAAGCTGTATCTTCCCTTAAGGAACACTATGTTTACTTTTCCCCTATATTTTCCTAATACTTGTTTGATTTTTTCCTTGTCTTTTTCGTTCTTCACGTACACAAAGATTAATCCTTTCTCCTCGTTAATAAACATTCCTCCGTAAGAAGGCAGATTTGTTGAGAATTTGCCATGAAGCTCGTCAATCCCCACCAAATCAGCTAAATCCCTTGCAGCTTGATGTAGAATCCTAACATCAGGCTTTTTGAACAATCCATAAGACATTTCCCTGAAGGCAAACCCATCAAAATCCTTGGCTTTTTCAGGTTCTTGGCAATACCACCAAACTCTGGATTCGCTCTTCTCAACCCACTGCCCATTCTCAAAAACCCAATAACTCACAAGCTGACAACTCTTGGCCTTATCACTGTTGCCAATTCCTGCACTACCAAAAGAACTCAAAACCAGCAAGCTTAGTAACAAAAAGCTTAACAACTTCAACCGCATTGACATCACCAACGGAAGTTTTCGTAACTATTATGTCTACCAGACTATTTAATTTTTTGATTTATAATAGTTGTAAAGATCTAATCAAAAAGTAAGCACTAAAAACGTCCTGATTTTTGAAATGGGGAGAAACTTAAGTTTTAAAAACTTTGAAGAGTGACCAAAACATTGCATTTTTGATATAGATGGGAGGTTCTTCGTAACTCATCTAAGGTCTTCAATAAGTCGGAGAAATTTTTCAGTTTCATTGGTGTTCCTAACAAGGAAGATTAGTCTTTGGTATCCAGATTTTTCAGAACATTCAAGATATATCATGGTTGTCCCATTTGAGAGTAAGACCTTGTTCTCTGCTCTTCGTTGTATTGTAATGTTTAGTTCTTTAAATCTCATCATTTTTAAGTTCTTCAAAGATTCATCATATGCTCTCTTGCATAGAGAACTTCCTAATGGGCAGAAAGCATAACAACGCCAAACGTATACTGCAACATAATACTCTGAAGTTCTCCCTACCCACAATCCACCATAGTGCTTGGGCAGAAAGGGGTACTCCTTGAGCCAGCTATCATCATAATCCTTAGAAGATGCTCCAAGAGCGTAAGCTGTTCGAAATGCAACTGCCTGTGGGGGCGAGTCTATATTCATGCTTGTTAGGATTAGAAAAAGAACAAAAACAGCGAAAACAATGTGCTTGTTTTTTTGTGTAATTTTGGATACAAAATGGGAGAATATAATACTTGGCACGAATATTCCAATAATCCAAACTATCCATCCCTGAATTTTGTAAAGGTCAGAAAGAAGTGCCCAGCATTCTTCAACTACTTTGGCAAATAACAAACCCCCTCCAAATGCAATAAATCCGGTTAAGGGCTTTTCACCAGTGAACGAGAAGATGAAGGCAAATATAAAGAAGGGGATGAACAACATTGCCCTGTCAGATAATTTCAGCAAAACTCCAACAAAGAAAAAGAATGAAACAAGCAAAAGAACAAAATTTCTCTTCATATTTCACACCTCAATGTCACGCATCTCATGAGAGAATAGAAACTAATTTTTCCAATTCTTCCAGTTTTCCTTTCAGAATTATTAGCCTTCCGTATCCCATAACATAGGTGCATTCAATGTACACTGCGTCCTCATCTTTTTGAAGCATTTTTGAAAGTAATACTCTACTGACGGTTATCCTTGCGGGGACTCTTTTGGGGATGTCTTTTTCTTGATAGCCTTTTCTTAAGAGTCTATTGGAAAGCTCTTTGACTTCAATTTTACATGTAGTCAGGTTCTCATAAATGAAAATTCCCATATTTGCAGTTGTATTCACAGGAAACCGTGGATTGAGGGTTAAATTCAAATACCCTTCTTTTGAGAGAATATAATTCGATGGAGTTAGGTTAAATTTTGCTGTCCATTCTTTTTGCCAGAGGGGGATCGGTTCCTCAGCTCTTGTCACTCCAAGAGTATATGAGATAACCTTCTGGACAGAGGGTCCATAATAAACTGATTCACTCCTAGGGGGCTGACAACTTTGAGTTGGTATTCTCTGTGCAAGTTTGATAACCTCAGACAAATTTCCGTAAATTATTAGCAGTCTTCCATGCTCCAGAAATTCGCTACATTCAATATAATATGTTTCGTTGGAATTTGTAAGTATAATCCACTTACAATCATGCTTGCTCTCTTCGGAGATATTATAAATCTGAAATCCTCCATTGAAAAGAGCATCTTTTATGCGCTCATAAACAGGTATGCAAGAGCTTACGTTAGGATAAGCATAAACAACTGTTTCTATCCCTTCTATTCTTCCCTCAAACTTATCTAAATATCCTGGGAGTTTAAAAGTTGTCCAGCTCTTGTTTTCAATCTGACCATAAAAGAGTGTAAATGGTTCCAATGTCTGAGAAATGACATTTTTTGATAGAAGAGATTTGCTGAAATTTTGGGGATAATTATTTTCATTAGTTCTTGGTGTTGGTAGATAGTAAACTAGGCCCACTACAATTAAAACAAAAATTAGCAGAACGACAAAAGAAGCATGTGAAGATTTCATGCAGTCCTCACCTTTATCATGTCTGCATCCTGCCAGTTTCCGTTGGCAATGTAATGAGTTTCAAAGTCCCAAGTGTCATGTATTTCAATATATGCTACATCACAGTAATAGTTTCCTGAGCACGCAGCAATATAACCCACACCAGTTACGGCATGATTTCCATATGGAACATTACGGTCATTTGCACTCCCACCTCCTTCAAGTCCAAGTATAAATGGGTGATCGCTGTTAACCTCAGATATTATGTCGAGATCATTATAGTCTTCATAGAATGTTGCAGTAAAGTCATGATATACTGAATCAGATACTATCCATCCAGTTAAGCTGTCCCATTCCTCTTTAAAGTTTTTAATGCCCTCTACTTGATTCCACCAATAGGATCCTCCATTATAATCAATATTCATAGTGTAGTGAAGCACATCAATTATTGCTTCCCTGTTCCAGTCATCCTGTAATTGTGGCTCATAATACGCAATAATCATTGAAGCGGCTATTGCTGCACAACCGTCCCAGTCATCCCAAGGATCAGTTGCGGGCCCCACATTATCCGGATAGTCAAGATAATAAGCATCTCCATAATCCGTTGATGTCCAGGCTGGTACTCCCTCAATGAATCCTATTACTGCAGTAGCCAAGGGTACTATTTCCTTTGTATCAGTGATGGTTCCGGTATTTGCAATTTTTTCCCAGTCTTTTCTTGCTTTTTCTTTGTTGAATTTTAGTTCTACGTTCATTGGATATTTTCTCACTTTCATGTCTTTTAAGCCTATTGCTTTCCCGTTTCCAATATCAACGCTGTAAGTTAGTGCTCCGTAATAGAGTAGTTTCCCAGCCTTGTAATCTTTCTTTTCTGCGAGTTCTTTAACTTTTTCTAAGTTCCAGCTTGGTGGTTTTGCCTTGCTGAACTCCAAAACTGGAGGCATGTCTTTTCTTGCCGAAACAAGAATAAATCCAACATTCTTGCCGTTCTTAAAAACTGCAAACTCATAAGCACTTTTCTCACCATTGGGAAAGTAGTAAGTAATGGGTTTTCCAAGAGTTGCACCTCTCCACTCTTTGAAGTCAGGAATGTTGACAGCAATCCAATTCACGTAGGTTTTGGCAGCTTTTTCAGCAAGTACTGGAGAAACTTCATTACTTGGCACTGCGGCACTACCAAAAGAACTTAAAACCAACAAACTTAGTAACAAAACACCAAGCAACTTCCACCTCATTGACATCACCATGGGAAATTTTCATGACTATTATGTCCATTAGGTTATTTAAATTTTTTGATTTATAATAGTAAAAATAGCTTTGGAAAAAAAGTAAGCACTAAAAAGGCTCTAATTTCAAAATACACAAAAATTAAAAATCAAAAACTTTGAAGAGTAATCAAAAATTTATGTACATTTACATGCCATCAGTAGCTTTCCAAAATCGCTTTAAAAATCACCTATCCATTAGGGGAACAATGTTTTAAAGTCAAGGACAGAAAATAAAAGTGATGATGACCCTTCCCCTCATCTGAGGGGTGATGAGCACACCGGTAGGCTGATGAAAATGGCAAGAGAAAGTCGTCCAATGTACGCAGGTTCATAAAGCCTTCAGAACTTTGATATGGTAGTTATTTGAGGCAGCACCGTGTTGGCCTGATTCATGTATTGGGATTGTTGCATTAATTCAAAAGATTGTTGTTGCTTCCGATTTTAGGATGCTATAAAGCTCTTTGCAATCGCAGGCCTTATATTTGTATTTAGGATACTATACATTAAGATGGGTGGGGAGTAATGGGAGTTCAGATAGGTGAGCTTGTTCCAAGAAAAGAAATTGAGATTGAAAATCTAAACGGAAGGAAGATAGCCATCGATGCCCTGAATGCAATTTATCAGTTCTTGTCTATCATCAGACAAAGAGATGGAACCCCTCTCATGGACTCTAAGGGGAGGATAACTTCACATCTCTCCGGGCTGTTCTACAGGACGATAAACCTCATGGAAGCAGGAATAAAGCCGGCGTATGTCTTTGATGGAAAGCCGCCAGAATTCAAAAAGAAGGAACTTGAAAAGAGAGCGGAAGCGAGGGAAGAAGCTGAGGAAAAGTGGCAAGAGGCTTTGGCGAGAGGTGATCTGGAGGAGGCAAAGAAATATGCTCAGAGAGCTTCAAGGGTGAATGAGCAGCTGATTGAAGATGCCAAAAAACTCTTAGAACTCATGGGCATTCCATGGGTGCAGGCTCCAAGTGAAGGTGAGGCTCAAGCGGCTTATATGGCATCAAAGGGTAAAGTCTGGGCTTCAGCTTCTCAGGATTATGACTCACTTTTGTTTGGAGCACCAAGGCTTGTTAGGAATTTGACAATAACAGGTAGAAGAAAGCTTCCTGGAAAAGATGTTTATGTTGAAGTAAAGCCAGAGCTGATTGTTTTGGAGGAAGTTTTAAAAGAACTGAAGATTGACAGGGAAAAGCTCATAGAACTGGCTATCTTGGTTGGAACCGATTATAATCCGGGAGGAATCAAGGGGGTTGGTCCAAAGAAAGCTCTGGAGATTGCCAGATATTCAAAAGATCCACTGAAGAAGTATCAGAAGATGAGCGACGTTGATTTATATGCAATCAAGGAGTTCTTCCTAAATCCGCCTGTTACAGATGATTACAAGCTCGTCTGGAAGATGCCAGATGAAGAAGGCATTTTAAAGTTCCTCTGTGATGAACACGACTTCAGCGAGGAGAGGGTAAAGAACGGTCTCGAAAGGCTGAAGAAAGCAATAAGAGCAGGAAAACAATCAACTTTGGAGAGCTGGTTCATGAAGAAGAAGTGATTTTTCTTTTTGTTTTGATTTTCTAATACCATATGTCAGCATTAGTATTGAGCATCCAATTTGCTGGATAAATAAAAAGAAAAATCAGATTGTTATTTTCAGTCCGAGTTTTTCTACTAATTCTTTGTATCTGTTTCTGACTGTGACTTCCGTGACTCTTGCAACTTCAGCAACTTCCCTTTGAGTTCTCTTCTCGCCCTCGAGCAGTGAAGCAATGTATAATGCAGCGGCAACTAATCCGGCTGGACTTTTGCCGCTTGTTAATCCCCTGTTATATGCTTCCTCCAAGAGTTCAATTGCTCTTCTCCTTACTTTTTCACTCAAGCCAAGCTCGTCAGCAAACTTGTTGACGTAATCAGTTGGCTTAACAAAGAGCTTCTTTGGAGTTAAGTTGAGATTCCTTGCAATAAACCTAAAGCTTCTTCCAATCTCTTTCTTGTCAACTCTTGCAATATCAGCAATCTCATCGAGAGTTCTTGGTATTTTTAAGAGCCTACAGGCAGCGTAAACACATGCAGCAATAACGCTTTCAATAGATCTCCCTCTAATGAGCCCTCTTCTCACGGCCTCTCTATACAGCCTTGCCGCTTCCTCCTCAACATGTTTTGGAAGCTTGAGTTGGGAAGCAATTCTGTCAAGCTCGCTTAAGGCAAAAGCTAAATTACGCTCGGCCGCATCACTCACTCTCAAGCGAGACTGCCACTTCCTCAAACGATACATCTTCTCCCTCATCAAGCCGGTAATATTCCTGTCGCTCCCGATGTCCGTGGATAAACCCTTATCGTGAAGCAGAATACTCTCAGGTGCGCCAGTTCTTGAACGCTTTTCCCTCTGAGAAGCATCAAAAGCACGCCATTCTGGTCCCATATCTACTATATTTTCTTCTATGACGAATCCACACTTTGCACAAACAATTTCTCCATGCTCGGGATCATAAATAAATTCAGTTGAACCACAAACTGGGCAGACCCTACGCTTTTCCACTTTGACACCCCCATCTGCGGGTTACGGTTAATAAACTCATACTATATAAAATTAACCAAACTTTGATACAAACTTCGTTATCCATAGTAAGTCCTCTTTTTTGAATGTCATCTTTTCCAAAACTCTAACATCAATTTCTTCATCTTCGACCACGTTAACATAAACCCAGAGGAACACGGGATCTTTTTCATCTCCAAGCAACAAGTTACGATAAAGGACATCAATTGTCCCGTCACTATTTTTCTTGGCAGAGATAGGCTTCCAAGTCTCTAAGCTAACCTCGCCTTTTAAGTCAAGCTCTTTTATTATTCTTTTGATTTCCATACTTCTCTCACTCGTCTTTGTTTATTTACACACAAAAGGTATATAAATTTTAAGGGTGTCAAAGCAAAGTAATGTAACTCTCGCTACCACCTAATCCTAAATTCTCTTCTTGTCCTTGCATCAATCTGAGCTAAAATCTTCTTAAGCTTTGCATCATCAATTCTCTCTCTAATCTGTCCTGCTTGGTAAAGTTGAACCAATATAAGCTCAACTTGTTGAGCAAGTTCGGGTTTGACAAGTTTAACCCTTGAAAGCCTTTCCCTTGCTTCTGGAGTTAGTATTCTCCTGAGAATTGCTTGTATTTGGGCTTCAAGTTCAGCCTGCTGTCTTGCAGCTTCTTCCTGAGCTTTTTGCTGCTCAGCAAGCCTTTTCTGTAATTCCATGAGCTTCCTCTTTCTAATTTCCTCAATGTCCTCAGCCATTTACATCACCTCGCCAAGGGGATTTATGATAAAATAGTTAAAAAGTTATTGTAACAGAGATTGACGTAATTAAATTTAGAAAGTTAGGATGAAAACAGAAGTTCAGTATTTCTTAAGCTCTGGAATAACTTCCTCAAGTTCCTTTTTAAGTTCGGTTGCTGCTTTGTCAAGGAAGCTTCTTCCCTTGGGAGTAACGATTCTTCCCCTGCCGGGAATCTTTTCAATGAATCCAGCTGCTTCTAACTGTTGAAGAGCCTTTCTGATTATGCTTCCGCTTCCCTTGTAAAACTTCTCCGGAACATGTCCCCTGTTCTTTCTTCCTCCGTACCAAGTCCTAAGCCTTTCAATACCAACAGGGCCGTCGATGTATATCTTTCTGAAGACTGAAGCAACTCTATAATACCACCAGTCCTCTTGTTCTGGAAGTCTTTCCTTGTGTCTTCCTGTTTTGACAAATGGTGCCCACTCTGGTGGTTTAATCTCAGGTATCTCCTTCAACTTTTGAGCAACCCTCTCAACGAGCAAATCACCGGGAACGTCATAAACTGTCGCCATCCTTAATCCCTCCCTTTCTTGAACTTCTTTCTAAATTGAGCAATATCGAGCTTGACCTTTTTAACGGGCTTCTCTTCCCGCTTCTCCTTTGAGAGTTCCTTAAGCTTAAGCTTCCTTAAATACTTTTCCCATCCCTCTCTCGGACGGAATAATATAAATCTTTTGCCTCTAACTTCAATCAGCTCGCTGTCAGTCAGCTCAGCAACCTTCTCGGCTATCTGCTTTCTGTCCATTCTTGTTGCAATAAGCGCCCCTTTTCTTATTTCCACTTTGAGAATACCGTCTTTCTTGAGCTGAGTGTTGATTTCGTTAATCACACCCTCCTCTAATCCTTTCTTTCCAATCCACGCTTTAGGTTGAATATCATAATATTTGGCTCTTATAGCCCTTCTCACCTTTCCGGGTAGGCGTTTCTCCATCTCTCTCACCTCAAATCCCAACCTCTCGCAAAGAGGCAAAAGAGTTTATAAGGGTTTGGCTTTTAAAGGTTGCCGTGAATTCTCAGTTTTTTGAATGTTTATTGAAGTTTGGGTAATTTTCTTTTACTTTGTTGTTTTGGGATGTTTATGTTTGGTTGTTGGTGGTTGTAATTTTTGTACTTTTGGTTGTTCGTAATTGGAAAAGTATTTATAGTACTTTCACTTATAGTACTACTGATTACCC
>CAZTOS010000062.1:0-14180 GCA_964615185.1 uncultured Thermococci archaeon | reverse complement strand
CCGAATATTTCGATTGTTCCAATCAAGAAAACAGCCCAACATATTTTTAAACACCTTAATTAAATAGAGAATTGGGGAGAACATGAAAGCTGCAGTGCTGGCGGGAGGCAGCTCTAAAAGATTTGGGGAGAATAAGCTCCTCTACAAAGTTGATGGAAAGCCTATTATCATGCACACCATAGAGCGGCTACTGAAGGCTAACAGCATTGATGATGTAGTAACTGTTACATGCCAAGAAAAAAAGGAAGACTTTGAGGCGTTGGGGTTTAGAGTTCTGATTGATGACCTCTTGGTTGGGCCGATTGGTGGCATTTTTGTAGCTCTAAAAGAGGTTGGCGACGCCTTCATTGCGGCTGGAGATTTACCCCTAATAAATCCAAAATTTGTGGACTATATTGTTGAACGCTTTTATGAGAGTAAGTCCTTGGCATGCATCCCAATGTGGGCAAATGGCTATATAGAGCCACTGCATGCTGTTTACTCCAAGGATTTTCTCCCAATTTTAAAGGAGCAGATAGAGAAAGGAGAGTACATGATACGAAAAGCGATAGAGAAAGTAGAGCCTTGTTACATTCTGATTGACGATCTACCGGAGGAATTTAAGGAGAGCTTCTTCAACATAAACACAAAGCATGATTTAAAGCGTCTTCTGGGTTAGCTCACAGTATCTTCGCAAGGATTACAAACCTATCAAGGACTTTGGGCTTGAAAGCTTGAATTTTCTCAAGGTCTTTTTCTGAGATTGAAGTCCTGATCTCTCTAAATCCCAACTCCTTTGCTCTATTTCCAATCTGTAAAATAAGCTTTTCAGCGTCTTCTCCCCATGCATATAACGTTGCAATGTCTTTTCCAAAGAAGCTTCCCTCAAAGATGTAATAGCTCTCTCCAATTTGCCCGCTCTCAAAGTAAAGAGCATCATCTATCCCAGCTATTTTATCCTTGAATGCTGTGAACCAGTGATGATAAGAGCTCTGAAATTTTCCGAGAATTATTTCTTTGTCTTTAACTTCTTTCCAAGAGAATTCTCGAACACTAAATTCAGCTTTAACATCTTTATTCGGGAGCATTAAAAGGTCGAGACCAATGAAGCAACCCTTGTGGAGGATGTCCTTAATTCCAACTTTTTCATAAAACCCTACTGCTTCCTTCTCTGGTGTAACTGTTAAAAGTTCACATTTCTCTTTTCTTGCAAGCTCTTCAGCGGCTTTTACGAGTTCTCGTCCTATTCCTTGTCCTCTAAACTCCCTGTGAACTTCAAGGACATCTATGTGAGCTATCTTCTTGATTCTTCCATTTATGCGCTCTTCGCTTATGAACAGCTCCAATTCTCCAACAATTCTGCCTCCAATTTCTGCTACCAATGGAATCTGCCCGTTAAGGAGGAGGTTATTCAAATGAATGGCACATGTTTCAATGCTCATCCAGGGTCCGCCGTGCAAATACCTTTCTTTAAGAGTTAAATTGTCGTAGGAATCAGTATCTGCTCTCTGTCCATTTTCGTGGTGATACCACTCTTCTACATCGGAACAGTGAACATCAACGATACCTCTGGTATCTTCAAGCTTGGCAATCCTAATCTTCATTCCATCACCAATGAAAATTGAAAAAGAATCAAAGCTCAGCTTCGCCTAAGAATTCAAGTAAATCAAGCAGTCTTCTGTCTTTAACTTTAAGTACTGCCTCACTTACTTCTTCCCTTCCGATTTTACCATCCTTAAACAGTGCAATTGCCTTAATGCCCTCAAAGAAGTCCTTAAGCTCCGGAACGGCATTGGCAAACATATCAATGTTGTTGTAAATTATCTCGAATTCATCTTCTATCATGAGCTGCCAGACTACGTCAATTAGTGCATCAAATGCAATATCAAAGTACTCCCCTTTCTTAGCCTCTATCATGGCATAGAGACACTCCTGCAGAGCGGCTTCGTAATTATCTTGCTCTTCAAATATTTCTTCCAATGCTAAGTGAATTTGGGCTTTAAGCTGGGGCTTGTCAAGAACCTTTGGCAAAATCTCGGATAGTTTTGCTTTTGCCCTTGGAATGTCTCCTTTCTCAAAGGTTACATATGCCCTGTAAATCTGAATGTGAAGAACATCTTCTTCTCTTCCAAGCTCTTTTAAGATTTCTTCTGCTTTCTCCATTAGTTCAAGTGCCTTGTCGTACTCCATCAGCTCCTCATGTATAAGTGCCATACTGTAGTAAACCTTTGCGATGTTCTCCTTGTTTCCTCTCTCGGTTTCTTCCTCTAACAGTTGCCTATAGAGATCAAGGGACTTTTCAAGGTTTCCGATTAGGAAATACAAATCTGCAAGGTGATATTTGGCTTCGAATGTATCCTCTTTCTCAGCAAGCTTTTCAAATTCTGATATTTTATCAATTTCAAGGAATTCGAGATAATAATAAACAACCAACTTGTAAAGCTCAAAGTCTTTACATTCTAAGGCTAATTTCTCAGCTTTTTCAAGAACCTCCTTTAAGTCCTCCTCACTGAGCTCATCAGCCTTGTAATACAAAAGGCTTGCAACTTTTTTGCAGTCCTTCTCCTGGATTGCTTTGAGAATCTCCTCCATATCTTCACCCCTAATATTTTTGGAGCTTTGAATATTTAACCTTATGGCAAAGCTTTTAAATATCACTTACAATTGTAAAAACAAAAACGTTTGAAGGTGAGATTATGAGAAAACTCTTATTAGTGCTTATTCTTGTGAATATTTTCCCGCTGGTTAATGCTTACAGCTTCAACTTTTCTGTTGACAACTACAAGATAATTGAAAAACCAACTTTTGCTTGGGCTAATTTTGGCAACACGACATTTGAGTGGTATGGTTATGAGCTGAACACAACTGATTACCTCTACTGGGCTGGAATCTTTGTCTCTACCCTTGGAAACTGCACATTAAAAAATGAAGTTGAGATTGTTGATAAGGATGGAAAGAAACTTCATGTGGAATACGGCACTTCATCTGAAAAAGAACCCTTCTACATCCCGATTTTTGAAGCGGATTTGTATTCATCCCCTTACTATAACTTCAGCAGAGGCCCCTACACATTCAACATAACACTAAGAGCTGAAAACTGTGAGATTGTCGTGAAAGACTTCGTCTTTGTGACCTCAAAGATTAACCCTATGAAGCTTCCTTTAAAGCTCATTCCTCCCAGCTGGTGTCCAAGAAAAGAGCCAGCAATCAGGTCATTTGAGTTTTCAAATAAAACGTACTGGAGGGAGTTTGAGCTAAACTTTACGTACATTTATGAAGGAGGCTTCTCCGATCCCGTTGTTGGATGGAAAGAGGAACCATGTCCGATTCTCAGCCTGCATAATGGTAGTGTATGTCTGGCAGAGAGCTACTGTCAATGTTATGAATCAGAATCATCACTTCAGCCAGGGATGTACGGGATATCACTGAGCCTGAGGGATGGAAATCTTTCGGTTAAAATATTTAAAGATAAACTGGTATTTAGGAAGTCTGTGCACGTTAGACATCCTCTCTATCTGGAATCAATTGGAGAACCATGCTCTGGTAAAATAGCTGGCACCGTGAGCTTTTATGGTGTTGAGGGTTCACCTTCAGAGACCTTCTACACTCCTGAAGACGATTATGGAAGCTTTGTCTTTGCAATTGCCGTTGTTATTGCGTTGATAATCGCCTTTAGGTGGAGGAGATGAAAAAAGCGGCTTTAGTTTTTGCCTTTTTACTTTTGCTACCCCTTGTAAGCGGATTTGCAGTTAAATCCACTGACACAGCTTTCATATCAATAAACACAACGGGACAGGTTATACCTCTTAATCAAACTCCATCAGAGGAGTTTTACATTAAACTCCCTGTAAAAATACCTCACGGATACAAGCTCAAGGGTTTTGATGTTTATTTTAATACATCTCACAACACCGTTGAGAGAAAATTCTGGCTTCAGTGGGCTGACGGAAACATCTCGATGCCCTCAACTTTTGGCATTCATTGGCTTAGCAACGCCACTGCAAAGTTCTCCGTCAAATTTAACGTTGCTTCTGGATTTTATATAGCCCATTTCAAGCTGAAGTTTCCAGAAAAAGCTATGCCGCTGAAGATCGTTGTTTATATGGCGAAGGATGAGATGAAATTTCCAAAGAGAATACGCATTGCTTATAAAACAGCTGAAATTCATGGAGTTTATGGATTTGCTCGCTCAAAGTTTAGCTTTACAGCATTTGGAAGCTTGCTTGGGGTTGAAATTCATCGAATTGAGAGTAGTGGGGAGAAGAACAATAAAGCTCTGGAGGGAACATTGGTATATAATAATGGAAGTGTCAAAGTTTCAGAAGGATACACATCCTTTAATCCCCCTTTACTCCCTGGAAGATATTCACTTAGTTTAAGCGCTCCAGCCATTGTTAAGGTCTATTATGCTATTCCAATGAATGAAACCGTAAATCTTAGCAAGATAAAGTTCACAAGGTATGGAATGCTCTTTGAAGAGCTTAGCTATCCTCCTTGGGACGAGCTTAACTTAACTTTGGATTTCTTCTGGAACGGGAGTGAGTTATTGGTTGCAAAGCTTGGCGTTCCTGCATATCCATACGTTGCTGACATTAGTCTTAACTCTGATGGAGTTCTTTGCATTTCTGGTAAGAGCGAATATTACGGATACATCAACGAATGCTCGGTACTTGAGGGTTATGGTAAGGGCTTTATGAGACTTGGGGTTTTTCTTGTCAGGGATTATGAAGGAAGAAGATACCTGGAAATCGGTGAGATTAAAGTTAATTCAGCTGAAATAATTGGGGAAGACTGGTACTTTTCGCCATTGATAAGGGTTGAAGTTGATTCGCCGATTGGTGTAAGAATGCTTGGCATCAAAAAAGAGGATTTGATGAACTTTGAAGTGAGTGCTGTAAGGAAAAGCAACTACTACATTGTTCCTTGCCATTGCAGGGGAATTTCAAGGAGTTGGGTTGTGGGAGTGCTAATTGTCTTGACTTTGGTTATACCCGTTGCTGTTTACATAGCGCTTGAAAGAAGGAGGTGAACTCATGAGAGTTGCCGAGGTATCTGGAGTATTTGCAATTTTGTTACTTTTCTCATCCCCAGCACTTGCAAGCTTTGTTTACTATGTCCCTGAAGAATATCGGAGCATTTCAAACATTTGGAACTTTACGATAACTCAAGAAGAGCTGTACAAGCCATTTAGGAACATCACGTATAATTTCACTGTTGAGAAAGGCATTGTCAATGTTTCACTTCCAATCAAAATTCCTGAAAACTACTATCTTGAAAGGATCGGAGTCGTAGTGGTGTACCCCTATAAGGGGAATTATAGTGATGTTTATGTTGGAGTTCCCTTCTGGAATGGGCGTGTTGAAGTCATTACAGACAATGGAACGTATAAATTAAAATGCTTTACAGAGGAGTCAATTAGGAATGGAATTTGGGAGAAGGCGTGCAACTACATTTATTATGGGGATAAAGAGCTTTACGAGCTCAAAATAGAGAAAAATGCGACGTTAAAAATTGCTGGAAAAATCGAGAATGTAAATGCTGTGAACTTAACAGTCTTTTTCATTCCAAAGGATTTTGCAGAGAGCAAAATAGTGACTCCAACAACTTATGGTGGGGGGATAATCAGGCGAAGGGTAGAGCTTGGAAAGATTTTTGGGTATTTTACCCTCGGCAAAATTGATACATATAGGGGTGAGAAAGTTCTTTCTCTGTATTCCGAGTGTCCTTTTGAAGTGGACGGTAAGTCTGCGTATGAAGTAAAAGTCTATACTGGGGAAAATGAGAAAAAGTTATATTTCCACGACTTTTCTCCTGGTCATTTACCCTTAGAGGGTGAGCTGAGGATTGATAAGCGATGTGAAGTTGAGAGGGCTTACTTTACACCTGGCATAGCTTTCGTGAATAGGGAAATATTCAAAATCAAACCAACATCTGTTGAGTTAAACCTCTCCCTGAAACCCTGGGATGAAGTGAATTACTATGTTGAGATTTACAAAAACAAAAGTGATGTTTCTTTGCTGTCTTTTTACTTTCCCTCTGACGAGAAGGGAGTGTATAGGAATGGTGGGAGGGTATGGATTGAGGACAATAAAGTGTGTGCCATGATAGAGCATCCAGAGTTTGGAAAGCTTAAGAAGTGTTCCCAACTTAATGGATGGACGGGAAAGCATTATCTTAAGTTGCTCATAGCTCTTGAGAGGTCTGACAACGGGAAGAGATTTCTCAATGTTTACCAGTATGAAACATTTTATGAATCTGATATAAAGGACAAACTCTTGAGCATTGAAGTTGACCTGCCGATAGCGATTAAACATCTCACGAATGGAGCGTTCATACTGGGAGCAAAATTTGAGGCAAAGCGCTCCCTCAACTACTATGTATGTCCCATAAGTTTTGGACTCATTGAGGAAGTTAAGCTGTTGAAAGTCGTCATTGCTTTACTTGTGTTTTATTCTGGTCTTCTAACTGTGCTTATTTGGAGGTGCAAAAGGTGAAAAAGACAGCAATGCTTTTGTTAATTCTTCTTGTTTTGCCCCCAGTTTCGGCATGGAGTAACAGCTGGAGCATCAAGTTCCAAAAGGACACATTCTTGAACACCTCAAGGTGAATTATACTTCAAATTGTTCTGGTCAGGCTTTGCTAATTCTAAACTGGAGTACTGGCAGTGAAGTCGAGGCACTCCCCTTACCTGAAGGAACTTTCGAGCTTAATCCTCAGGTTGGAGGAAATGTTTCACTCATATTAAAGGCCCCATGTAGGCTTGATGTAAATTTAATCCCAGTCTTCCACGTGAGTCCAAGGGTTGCACCGGGAAGAATGTACGTGTGGAAAAGCTCTGCATCCCAATAAGAAAGGAAGTGTCTTTACCGTGTTTTCACCATGGAAGGTTGTGGCGATTTATGTAGTGACATCACTTCTGATAGACAATAAAACTCATGCATCCTCTGCAGAGCTAAGCGTTGAATTGATGCTTAAGAACGAAACGCTGAATTTTAATCCAAAATACATTGGAGAGGGTTCATGGCTGATTGACACGAGGAGCATTGACCTATCTGGAAATTTCACCCTAAGAGTAAGAGGATGGAAGGATGTTGACGTTTATGTTTATGCAATCGCTCCGATTGAAGAAAGCAAAGGGAAGAGGTATATAGTGATTTTCAAAAACTTCACGGCACTTTTTGGATACTGGGATGCATTTAAACGGGTTACAATTAACCTTGAATTCTTCTATACAGAAGGGGACGTACTGTTACTGAACTTTTATGGTAATCCTGGGGATAAGGAGATGAAACTTTACTTGAAAGACGGTAGAATATGTCTGATGAAGGGATATTCAAAAGAATGTCATGGTGAGATCCTTCTTGGTCCTCAGAGGCTTGAGATAAGCTTTACTGGAGGGTATCTTGTTGTCAGCAGACGCAACTTTCCGGGAGACAACTGTTACTTTGATGTCTTTACGGGCTTTGACTCGATAACTCCCTATATTCTTCTAAAGGGAATAAACGAAGAAGATGTCTATGCAGTTGACATCTATGTCTCAAATCCAGATTTCTTGAAGCCAGAGAAAAAAGATTACAAGTGCTTAGCTGCACTACTGTTGAGCTCAGCATCGATGGTTGGATTAATCATCCTGAAGCTTATGAATAGGCGATAACCTTTTTACTTATTCCTCTTATTCTAAATCATGCTCGAAGTAATATTCCTTGGAACCGGAGGCATAATGCCGACAAAAGAGAGAAACGTTCCTTCGATAGCCCTACGCTATAAGGGCGAGATTATACTCTGGGATGTGGGTGAAGGAACTTTAAGACAGCTTAACACCGCTAAGCTCAGTCCAATGAGGATTGAGAAGATTTTCATAACTCACTTTCATGGAGACCATTACCTTGGCTTGATGAGCTTAATTCAGACGATGACCCTATGGAACAGAGAAAGGCCTCTCCACATTTATGGGCCTAAATACGCCTTTGAATTTATACAAAACTACTTGAAAAGCGGCTTTTTTGCTCCAAGCTTCGAAATTCATGTTCACGAGCTTGGTGAGGCAAGGCTGAAATTTGGGGATTATGAAATTTGGAGCTTTAAGGTTGAACACGGCATTCCTGCTTTGGGATATGTGTTTAAGGAAAGAGACAAGCGTGGAAACTTTGATTTGGAAAAGATTAGGGAACTCGGCTTAAAACCTGGTCCCTGGATGAAGGAGCTTGAGCTTAAGGGAAAAATCGAAATCAATGGAAGGGTTATTCACCTTGAAGATGTTACTGGAAGACCTAAAAAAGGTGTTAAAATAG
This sequence comes from uncultured Thermococci archaeon, assembly GCA_964615185.1. Lineage (GTDB taxonomy): Archaea > Methanobacteriota_B > Thermococci > Thermococcales > Thermococcaceae > Thermococcus_B. The sequence continues at coordinate 5,910 of CAZTOS010000062.1, read as the reverse complement.
TTTATACTGGGGATACAGAGCCTTGTGGGAGAGTTAGGCTGTTCTCAGAAAAGGCGGATTTGCTTATTCATGAGGCAACTTACCTAACCGAGGAAGAGAGAGGAGAAAGTTACCACACGACGGTGAACGAGGCATGTGAGGTTGCAGAAAAGGCTAAAGTCAAGCTTTTGGCTTTGTTCCACAGAGCTCCGAGATATAAATATGGTGAATATCTCCAAAAAGCGAAGCAGTTATGCAGCCATAAATTTATAGTGCCAAAAGATTTTGATAAAATAAGCTTCAAGGGTGAAAATTATGAGCTATCTTCGATACGTTAAGGTCATTGGAACAATGCACGTCTCTCCAGAGAGCAAAGAGAGAGTTAGGAAAACAATACTAAAAGAAAAACCGCATGCAATAGCTATAGAGCTTGATAAGAGACGATTCTATGCAATCCAAAATCCACAGAAAATGAGCTTTGAAGATGCAGTTAAATATGGCAGGAGAGGGATCATCCAGTATATCCTCACAAAAGTTGAGGAGAAACTGGGAAAGGAGTTTGGCATGATGCCCGGTGGAGAGATGATAGAAGCAATAACTCTGGCTGGACTTTTGGGAATCCCCTTGTATCTCATAGATGAAGACATAAATGTCATAACAATGAAGATTCTTAAAGCACCTTTTAGAGAAAAGATGCTCCTTATTCTTGAAAGTTTAGCAGTATTCTTACCTCTTCCGAGAAAAGGGGAGGAAAGAGATTTGCTTCAAGATTTCAAAATCATGATGATTCAGTTCAAGAGAAGGTATCCATATCTGTATCAGGTTCTCCTTGAGGAGAGAAACGAAATAATGGGCAGGAATTTGATGGCTATTGTAGACAGTTTAAAAGCGAAAGGCATTAAAAAACCTAAGGTCATTGCAGTTGTCGGTTTGGGACATAAAAAAGGTGTAGAGAGGATATTGAACTCACATAAGGCTTTTATACCGGCAGGGTGATATTGTTTTGGTGAGGATTATGGAAAGACAGCAGTTAAGATGTCCATTGTGTGGTGGAACAGATTTTCAAGTTGAGGAAGGAAAACTGGACAGTAAATGGGGTTTTACGGCTCACAAAGTTAAGATAGTCATCTGCAAAAACTGTGGCTATGTAATGATGTTTTATAAAGGAAGAACTATTTGGGATTTTGATTAAGGCAAGTGCTAAGGTTTATATTTGAGCGTCTCAATCTACCTTGGGGATGATGGATGATAAAACGCCTAAGGCAAATGCTTCGTGTTGATATAATAGATGTCGAGTATTCTGGGGATAGGATAATAGTGTATGTTCCAAAGGATCAAGTGAGGATTGCCGTTGGTACTGGAGGTTCTGCTGTAAAAGCTGCGGAGCTTGTCTTAGGAAAGAAAATTGAAATCAGGGGGAGGTAACTTTGATTAGAGATTTTAAAAGGCAAGAGCTTGAAGATTTAATAATTTCATATATAGTTCTGTTGATTCTGTTCTCAAACTTTGAGCTGAAGAACATGCCCTATGTAGCTTTAGCTGTCTTGACAGCTTTTGTTTTTCATGAACTGGCTCACAGACAGGTTGCAAAGAAATATGGGTACATAGCGTTCTACAAGCGATGGGATACTGGGATTGTAATAGCTCTCTTGCTTGGTATAATTGGGAAGATAGTATTTGGTCATGCAATATTTTTTGCCGCATTGGGAGCTGTTTACATCTATGCCCCTTATCAGTATTGGGAAGATAGAGAAGCAGAAGGATGGATAAGCCTATCCGGACCATTAACGAATATAATAGTTGGAATGGTTGCTTTAATTTTGCTGAAGACTTTATCGCTTCCACTTCATGCGATGATCTCCTTATTCTACACTGCCATAGTGAACTTCTGGATAGCGTTCTTCAATCTTTTGCCGTTTCCACCTCTCGATGGCTACAAAGTCCTCAAGTGGAACGCTGCCTATTGGGCTGTTGCAATTGGGATAGCGTATGTTCTAAGGTCCCTGGTTTAATTCTTTAACACCTTCGGTGATACATAGGGGAAAAGTTAAAATACCTGCTGCATTAGGCTATATTAGAGGTGATGCTGATGTACAAAGAGCCATTCGGTGTTAAGCTCGATTTCGAAACTGGAATAATTGAAAATGCCAAAAAGTTAGTGAGAAAGCTGAGCGACATGAAGGGATATTTCCTTGATGAGGAGGCATGGAAACAGCTTGTAGAAAAAGAAGATCCAGTTGTCTACGAGGTCTATGCAGTTGAGCAGGAGAAGAAAGATGGAGATTTAAACTTTGCAACAACGGTTTTATACCCGGGGAAGGTTGGGGATGAATTCTTCTTTACAAAGGGTCACTATCATGCAAAGGCTGATAGAGCAGAAATATACTTTGCTTTGAAAGGAAAAGGGGGCATGCTCTTGCAGACACCAGAGGGAGACGCGAGGTTTATTGAAATGAAGCCCGGGACAATTGTTTACGTTCCACCCTACTGGGCTCATAGAACAGTCAATACAGGAGATGAACCCTTCATATTCTTGGCTGTCTATCCAGCTGATGCGGGCCATGACTACGGAACGATAAAGGAGAAGGGCTTTTCAAAGATAGTCGTTGAAGAAGATGGAAAAGTAATCGTTAAAGACAATCCAAAGTGGAAGGAATGAATTTAGCTGTTCTTGAGCCCTTTCTTTTTAGGGCTCAGGAATTTTTATTAACATTCTTCCAAATACCATGATATGGGTGATGAAGATGAAAGAAAGCTTAAAAGAGAAAATCAGGCTCTGGAAGAGTCTTTATGTTAACGCATTTGAAAATGCAACAAATGCACTGCCGAGAATTGGAGGGGTTCTCTTAGCTTACAACACTAACATTGATGCAATAAAATATCTTGATAAAGAAGATGTTGAAGAGAGAGTTGAGAAAGTTGGAAGGAAGAGAGTTTTTGAGCTGATGGAAAATCCTCCTGAGAAAGTTACTTCCCTTGAAGAGTTATTTGCTGGAATTTTGAGGAGCATTAAGCTTGGAAAGGCCATGGAATGGTTTGTTGAAGACAAAGGTGTGTGCAATTATTTGAGAGAATGGGGATGGGATGAGCTCAGAATTGGTGGACAAGCGGGAATAATGGCCAATTTGTTAGGTGGGGTTTACAGAATTCCAACCATAGTTCATGTTCCCCAGAATCCAAAGCTCCAAGCTGAGTTATTTGTTGATGGTCCAATTTATGTTCCCGTTTTTGATGAGGAATTTAAGCTTGTCCATCCTAAAGAAGCCGTGAAAGAGGGCGAAGAAGAGCTAATTCACTATATTTTTGAATTCCCAAGAGGGTTTCAAGTGTTTGACATAGTTGCCCCAAGAGAAAACAGATTCATAGCAAATGCTGATGACTACAACGCTAAAGTCTACATAAGGGATGAGTTTAAGGAGCACTTCAATAAGATAGTTAAGAACGTTGATTTGGCGATAATAAGCGGTTTGCAAGTTTTAAAAGAATTTTACGAAGATGGAACTACATATAGAGATGTGCTTAATGAAGTTGAAGCCCAGCTTGATGTGCTCAATGAGAGGAAGGTTAAGAGCCATTTTGAGTTTGCTTACACTGCAAACAAGAAAGTTAGAGAAGCCCTTATTAATTTACTGCCAAAGTTCACGAGTGTTGGGCTGAATGAAGTTGAATTGGCATCTTTAGTGGAAATAATTGGAGATGAGGAGCTTGCAAGGGAAGTACTTGAGGGGCATGTGTTCTCAGTTATAGATGCGATGCATCTCCTCATGGATGAAACTGGAATTCAGAGAATTCACTTCCATACCTATGGGTATTACATTGCATTGACTCAATACAGAGGTGAGGAAGTCAGGGATGGTCTACTATTTGCAGCATTAGCAGCTGCGGCTAAAGCAATGTACGGTAACCTAAAGAACTTGAGCCAAATTAGGGATGCTTTAAGTGTACCCACAAATGAAAGGGCTTTCTTCATTGAAGAAGAACTTGAGAAGGAATTCAGCGGAGTTGAAAATGGGATAATCGACATGACTGACAGGCAGTTAGCATTTATACCAACGAAAATAGTCGCATCACCAAAGAGTACCGTTGGAATCGGAGATACCATCTCAAGCTCAGCTTTTGTCAGTGAATTTGCTATGAGATATTGACACTTTTCTTTCTTTGGTAAATTTTATATACACAAATTTACTAATAACTTGTGGAGTTTCATTTAAGGCTTTGATACCCTTTAGTGATTTTCAAAGGTTTAAACTTCATTCTAATCGTCTGGAGGTGATAATATGCTTTTAGAAGCTCCTGTTTATAAGGAAATATTCGGAGCTGTTAAGATTTATGAATTGCAAAAGCTCCTCAAAATGGACACTGAGACAGAGGAAGTGCCGATGTTTACTGTCATGAACATTCCGAGGGAAGACATTTATCGCACACTGGGAGAAATGGCGGTTGTTGTTCCAATGAAAAATGAAAAGTTACATTTGATTGATGGTGTTTTGAAGGCAATACCTCACAAGTGTCCTATAATCATAGTCTCGAACAGCAAAAGAGAAGGTCCCAACCGATATAGGCAAGAGGTAGATTTAGTTAAACACTTCTATAATCTAACCCATTCAAAAATTATCATGGTTCATCAAAAAGATACCGGAATAGCTAAGGCATTTGAAAAAGTTGGCTATACTGCAATACTCGATGAAAATGGGAATGTTAGGAGTGGCAAAGGTGAGGGAATGGTCATTGGAATTTTGCTTGCAAAAGCGATTGGTGCAAAATATGTAGGATTTGTTGATGCTGATAATTACATTCCTGGAGCGGTTAATGAATATGTGAAAGACTATGCTGCTGGATTTCTCATGAGTGAGAGTGAATATACAATGGTCCGCCTTCACTGGAGACATAAGCCCAAAGTTACAAAGGGTAGCTTGTACTTCAAAAAATGGGGGAGGGTAAGCGAAATTACAAACCGCTATCTCAATCAACTCATAAGCGAACAAACTGCCTTTGAAACTACGATAATGGTCACTGGCAATGCTGGGGAACATGCAATAACGATGAAACTGGCTGAGATAATGCCATTTTCAACTGGCTACTCAATAGAGCCGTATGAGATAGTCTATCTCCTCGAAAGATTTGGAAGATGGGAAAGTGTTGAGGAGTATCAGAATATCTTTGACCAGGGAATTGAGATATTCCAAATCGAAACCCTTAACCCGCACTTCCATGAGGATAAGGGACAAAAGCATGTGAAAGAAATGATTTTGATGTCTCTCGCAACAATATATCACTCCACTTTGGCCTCAGACACTCTTAAGAGAAAGATACTTGAAGACCTGAGAATGCACAGCATAATCGGAGAAAATGAAGAGCCTCCAAAACCTACTGTAATGCCCCCGATTAAAGATGTTGATGTCAAAAAATGGATGAAAATCGTTGAGAACAACTCAGAGACATTGCTTAGGCTTGATTTGTGAAATTTTCCATTTTTTTTATAAGTATAAACTATTTCCAGAGGTTTAAATTTTATAGTGAAAAATTATGAGAATTGGGGCTGTGATAATTGTTAATACAAAGAAAATATAATAATGATTTTTATGCATAATCAGAAGTTACTCAGACTGTTTTTATAAAAAATCAGCCAGTATGTCAATTTTTACACTTCTCTGTTTATTTAAACTTTAAAGATAATGCTTATATATTCTTTGTTTCTTAAAGTGTTGCTGATATATTACTAAATAATGCAAAAAATTGCAGAAGCTACATATCTCTTTATAACACATGACTTTGGGCTGTCTCATAAATAGTTAAAAGCGTAAAGTTTAAATATTTTCGTTTCATAATTTGTTTTGGAGGAGTGTTGTATGAGGCTCTATCGAACAGGTAAGGCTTCACAACTCTTGGGTATCAGCAAGCCAACACTAATTAGAAAGATTAAATCTGGTG
>CAZTOS010000061.1:0-14311 GCA_964615185.1 uncultured Thermococci archaeon | reverse complement strand
CTCTCTTAAGTCCTCTTTAACGATTCTGAGCTTTACATTTACGCATTCCCTAATTAGCTCTTCATTGATTTCCCTGAAAGATTTGAGCTTCTCATAAACCCTCGAATCAAGAATCCCATACTTAACGACCTCACCAAAGCCGTTCAATATTTCAACCTCGGGAAGCGTTTTTAGGGTTTCTGGATCAATTAGAACAAAATTGGACGGGTAAAAAGTTCCAATGATATTCTTACCTTCAAAATTTACTCCTGTCTTCCCCCCTATAGCAGCATCAACTTGAGCTAAAAGCGTCGTTGGAATTAAGCCCAAATAGGTTCCCCTCATAAAAGTGGAGGCAACAAAAGCAGCTAAATCTGTTATAACCCCACCACCAAGCCCAATTATCAAAGATTTTCTTGTGAAGCCGATCTCAATTAGCTCTTTCCATATCTGCTGAGCCGTCTCAAGGCTTTTGAACTTCTCTCCATCGGGAATGACGATTGGAATAGCGCTTATTTGCTCCAAAATCTTATCTAACCAAAGTTTTTCGAGAGTTGTGTTAGTTATTACGACAGTTTTGTAAGGGGAAAGCTCATCAACAATGCTTTTTAGCTTTTTAATGCTGCCTTTCTCGATTATAATCCCCATTTTCTCAAGTCCTCCAAGAGTTCTTTGAACTCATCGAAGTTCAGTTGCTGTTTTGAATCCGACATGGCTTTTTCGGGCTCTGGATGAACTTCAACCATGATTCCATCCGCTCCGACGGCAAACGTTGCTTTAGCCAAGGGTTTAACTAAGCTCCTCTTTCCAGCGGCGTGGGAGGGGTCAACTATTATTGGGAGATGAGACAGCTCTTTAACGACTGGAACCGCTGAGATGTCGAGGGTAAAGCGCGTTGATGTTTCAAACGTTCTAATGCCCCTCTCGCAGAGAATAATGTTTTCATTTCCCTCAGCTAAGATATACTCCGCCGAATAGAGCCACTCTTGAATCGTATTGGCAAAGCCTCTCTTTAAAATGACCGGCTTATCTATTCTGCCGACCTCTTTCAGAAGGTCAAAGTTTTGAGCATTTCTTGTCCCGATTTGCAGAATATCAACGTATTTAGACACAAGTTCAACTTTCCTTGTATCCATAACTTCGCTGACCGTAACTAAGCCAAACTCTTCTCCAGCTTTTTTGAGCCACTTCAAAGCCTCCTCCCCATGCCCTTGGAAGGAGTAGGGAGAAGTTCTGGGCTTAAACACCCCTCCTCTCAGGACTTTAACCCCAAGCTCGCTTAAAAATTCTGCAGTTTTCATTATCTGCTCTTCCGATTCGACGGAACACGGCCCAGCAATTATGGTAAATCCTCCTCCAAATTTGACCCCATTAACCTTGACAACGGTCTTAGCTTTGTATTTTTTGCTAAATTTAAACATTAAATCACCTCCCAGCATTTTACAGTCTCTCAACTGCCTTAGCTATTCTCTTTGCAATTTTATCAGTGCTTAAGCCGTAGAGATCCAATAACGCTAAGTAGTCTCTCGAGCTTTTGCCAAACTCACTTGTTCCAATTCTAATGACCCTCTTTGGCATATTTTCGCTCAAAACTTCTGCTACAGCTCCTCCAAGTCCTCCAAAAATGCTGTGCTCTTCTAAGGTGACTATTAAGTTGGCTTTTTTAGCTATTTTGAGCAAGGTATCTTCATCAAGGGGCTTTATCGTGTGAAAATCCGCTACTCCAACGCTCAAGTCTTTAAGCTCTTCAGCGACTTCTAAAGCCACTGGAACCATGAATCCACAGGCAATCAAAAAAACATCCTCTCCTTCCCTCAAGATTTCTGCCTTCCCAATTTTGAGCTCTTCTTCATCGTAAACCTTTATCGTGTAATCTCTTCCCAAACGCATATAAAAGGGTCCTTCACTTTCAACCATCTGCTTAAGGAGAACTTTGGTTGCATAAGCATCTGCTGGCATAAGGACTTTCATATTTGGCAAAACCCTCATCAAAGCTATATCCTCTAAGCATTGATGCGATGAGCCATCCATGAAATCAGAAAACCCCGAATGGGTTGTAACAATTTTGACATTTAGGTTATCCCTCGCTACTGTATTTCTTATCTGCTCCCAAGCCCTCATCATAAAAGCCGCAAAAGCTGAAGCTACTGGAATTTTGCCGGCTATCGCAAAGCCTGCGGCTGTTGAAATTAAATCCTGCTCGCTTATGCCGACTTGGAAGAATCTATCGGGGAAAGCTTTTTCAAAGTAAATCGTTTTCGTCGAACCCTTTACATCTGCATCGAGAACTACAACGTTTTCGTTCTCCTTTCCTATCTCAACTAAAGCTCTTCCAAAGGCTTCCCTAAAACTTTCGATGATTTTACCCATAGCCTTTCACTCCCATTTTGCTATTATCACCTTCGGCTTTCCCTTTACTTTGTCAAGATTAAAGAGCAACTCGAGGATTTTCTCGGCTTTGTTTTCAACCTCAAACACTTCCCAGCCAAAGGATTTCCATTTCTCCCCTAAGGGCTCTTTTGACATGATCTCCTCTGTTTTCCCTGTTAATTGCTTGAAGTTCCTATCAACAATGGCTATGACATTGTCAAGCTTGTAATGCGAAGAAGTCATTGCTGCCTCCCAAATTTGACCCTCATCTAATTCCCCATCGCCTAAAATCACGTAAACGTTCTTTTCTTCTCCTTCAAGCTTTGAGGCTAATGCTATTCCGTTGGCAACCGATAACCCCTGCCCCAATGAACCGCTGGAGACCTCGATGAATGGCAAACCCCTGATAACGTGACTTGGCAGTCCATCTAAGTTAGCAAAGTTTTTCAGTTCCTCTTCACTTAAAAGCCCAAGCTCTGAAAGGATTACATAAAATGCCGGTGCTGAATGACCTTTGCTTAAGATTATTATGTCGTTTTCTCTTTTCTTTGCTACCACTGCCTTTAAAATCTCAAGGCATGTTATAGAGGAGTTGAGGTGGAAGTTGTTCACTTCCGAGACCATTTCTTTTAGCCTGTCACTTAAGACCGAGTGAACCAAGCTTTCGCTCATTCTACCACCTCAAGAATTTTTAGAACGAGTCGTCCATGTTTTGTCAATTCAACGGGCTTTGGATTGTTCCTTTCGCCGTAGTCAATTAAGCCGAGCTCCTTCAGAATCTTGGCATTGAGCTTTAATGTCGAGATTGGCTTCTTGGTTTCCCTGCTTATTTCCTCCAAAAGAGCATTCAAGGACCTATGTTTCCCATTTATGCTCCTTAAAATCAGAAGCTGATTTTCATTCAAAGCCCTTAAAAAGAGCTTTCTAAAAACAGCTAATTCTTCTTTTTCAATCCTTGGAATTGGGGTTACAGATATTGGCGGGGCATCACCATCACCAAGCTTTGAAGACTCTTTATTACTATTTAAATTTTTGGTCAGGAAAAGCCGGCCAGCTTATCATTATGGTATTTTAAACCGCATTTAGTTGAACTATTTTAAAGATTGTTGCACCAAAATATGTCATTTTGACAATCATTTTCAGGAGAATTTTGCAAATTTCGACAAAAAGACAAAAAATTTTCGAAAAAACTTATAAGCATATTAAAAACTCTACGGATAAGGTGATGCACTATCGGTGGTTTACAAACTCTCCGCTAAGTCAAGGGTAGTTATTAAATTTGGAGGAAGTTCGGTTAGAGACTCTTTTAGTGAAGCGTTAAGACTCGTTCAAAAGTTTTATGAAGGCAATGAAGTTGTAATTGTTCTATCCGCATTAAAAGGTGTTACAGATTTACTACTAAAGTTAGCAGAAAGTAAAAGCCCAGAGGTTCTTGAAGAGCTTGAAGAAATACATTTAAGAGCAATTGAGAAGCTTGGAATCAAGCTAAGTATTGAAAATGAGATCAAAGAACTTAGATTTATCCTGGAAAATGAGAAAAGATTCCCAAACAGAAAGGCATATGTAGATCATGTCCTATCATTTGGGGAAAGACTGTCAGTAAAACTTTTTTCAAAAGCCTTAGAAGATGAAGGGATCAAAAGTGCTCCCCTTGATGCGTTTTATCTAATAGAAACGGATGGAAACTTTGGTAACGCCGAAGTTGACTTAAAGAAAACAAAAGACAAGATTTGGACAATAGAGCGACTACTGAAAAAAGATAAGATTCCAGTTGTTACAGGATTTCTCGGGAATTTTAACGGCCTCAGAACTACATTGGGAAGAGGGGGAAGTGATTACACCGCCTCAGTTTTGGGATATCTCCTGAATGCCAGGGCTGTCTTAATAATGAGTGATGTTAAAGGAATTTATACCGCTGACCCAAGAATAGTCAAAAATGCCAGAATTATTCCATTTATATCCTATGAAGAAGCTTTAATAGCTTCGAGACTTGGAATGAAGGCATTACATGAGAGAACAATTGAGCCAATCAAAGACAGAATCCCACTAATCCTTGGAAAGACAAGTGAATGGAGATTAGGAACATTGATTTCGGATATCAGCTTTAAAATGCCAATAATAACCTACAAGACTTTTGGAGACACTGCAAAGATAGGAGTTGTTGGAACTTCTTGTGTTGATGCAGACTATCCCATTGTCGAACAGAGCAGGGACTTTGTATGCTTTCTCGTTGAAAGAGATAATCTTGAAGCCGCTTTAAACGAAATCCACGAGGTGGTTTTAAATGAAAGTCTCAGCACCAGCAACGATAGCGAACTTTGGGCCAGGGTTTGACGTGTTTGGCTTGTGCCTTGATGAACCAAGAGATATAATCAAAATCAAAGAAAGCGATGAAATTGAAGTAAAAGTTGAAGGATTTAACGTGCCAGAAGATCCAGAAAAGAACGTTGCTTCGATATCTGCCCTTGCACTCTTGAAGATGCTTAAAGCAGAGACCGGCTTTAAGATGAAGATTAGAAAGGGAATAAGACCTAAAAGCGGACTCGGAAGCTCTGGAGCATCGGCCATAGGTGGGGCATTAGCATTAGCAAAGCTCCTTGGAGTTGAAAATAGGGAACTCATAATAAAGGCTGCTCTTGAGGGAGAAAAGGCTGCATCTGGAAGTGCTCATGGAGATAACATTGTTCCATCCCTCTTTGGTGGATTTACAATACTAAAATCCCTTTCACCTCTTGAAGTGTTTAAGCTTGATGTGAGCTTTAAGCTTGTCATTGTTCTCCCAGAAGTTGAAGTTAGCACAAAAAGAGCAAGGGAAATCCTACCAAGATATATCCCTCTAAGCGATGCCGTTAGAAATTTAGCCCTTGCAAGTGCCTTAATATCGGCTTTGAAAGAAGGAGACATAGAAAAAGTCGGAAAACTTCTGGATGACTACTTGGCTATTCCTTACAGAAAACCGCTCATGCCATGGTTTGACAATATTAGAAAAGCTGCACTGGAAAGTGGCGCCTATGGTGTTTCTTTATCTGGTTCGGGTCCAGCAATGTTTGCTTTGGGGGAGAATTTGAGGAATATTGGGAAAGTTATGGTAGAAGCATTTGAGAATGAGGGAATTAGAGCAGAATATTTTATAACCAAAGTTGGAGGAGGAGCAAAATGCTTAGATGTATAGAGTGTGGTAGGGAATACCCAGAAGATGAAGTTAGATATAGGTGCGACTGCGGCGGCTTATTGGAGGTAGTCATCGATTTGGATAAAGTTGAAAATGTTTTTGATGGAAAAAACATAACACTCTGGAAGTACAAGAGCTTTATTCCAGTTGAAAAAAGAGTTTCTCTCAATGAAGGAGGTACACCCCTGTATCGTCTGGAAAACCTTCAGAAAGAGCTTGAGATGAGAGAGCTTTACGTCAAGAACGAAGGTGCAAATCCAACGGGTTCTTTCAAGGACAGAGGAATGACGGTTGGAGTGAGCAAAGCTTTGGAGCTGGGCATGGACAAGGTTATATGCGCCTCAACGGGGAATACTTCAGCGTCTTTAGCTGCATATTCAGCAAAAGCCGGGATAAGGAGCTATGTTTTAGTGCCAAGCGGAAAGATAGCCTTAGGAAAGCTTGCCCAAGCAATAGTTTATGGTGCAAAGGTTGTTCCAATTAGAGGAAACTTTGACGACGCTTTGAGGGTTGTGGTGGAGGCAAGCAGGGAATTAGGAGTTTACATGCTCAACTCAATAAACCCCTTCCGCCTTGAGGGACAGAAGACGATAGCTTTTGAGGTATTCGATCAACTTGGCTTTGTTCCCGATAATGTTATTCTGCCCGTAGGAAACGCCGGTAACATTTCGGCAATCTGGAAGGGCTTTAAGGAGCTTTATGAGGCCGGATTTATAGATAAACTACCGAGGATGATTGGTATTCAGGCTGAGGGGGCATCACCACTGGCTAAAGCTTGGAAGGAGAGAAGAGAGTTCAAACCTGAGGAGAAGCCCGAAACCGTAGCAACAGCCATAAGGATTGGAAATCCAGCAAATTGGAAAAAAGCATGGAAAGCTGTTGAAGAATCAGGCGGATTGCTTGAAAGCGTGCGTGATGAGGAGATTCTGAAGGCTCAAAAACTGCTCGCATCAAAAGAGGGAATTTTTGTCGAGCCAGCATCAGCTTCTTCTTTGGCAGGTCTAATTAAGCTGAAAGAACTTAGTCTGATTGAACCAGATGAGAGTTATGTTTTAATTACAACGGGGCATGGGCTGAAAGACCCAAATATAATTATTGAGAACTTTAAGCTTCCAGAACCGATAGAGCCAAGTTTGGAAGCGTTTAGGGAGGTTCTCTGATGGAGGTTGCAATTTTAGGTGCTACAGGTTTAGTTGGGCAGACGTTTGTAAGGCTCTTAGAAAATCACCCCTGGTTTAAAATTGAAAGGTTAGTTGCTTCGGAAAGATCTAAAGGAAAGAAGTACAGAGAAATTGCAGAATGGGTCAGTGATGATATTGGGGACATAGAGATAGAGAGCTTGGAAGATTTCTTAAAAAATCTGGATGTAGACTTAGTCTTCTCAGCTTTGCCCTCTTCAATAGCCGGTAAGGTGGAGGAAAAACTTGCCGAGAAAATCCCCGTGTTCAGCAACGCTTCATCCCATAGATATGAAGACAATGTACCCATTTTAGTCCCAGAAGTTAACGCAGACCAGTTAAAGCTTATCGAATTTCAGCAAGAGCAAAGAGGGTGGGAGGGGTTTATAGTCACAAATCCAAACTGTTCCACAGCCATTCTGGTGCTTTCGCTGAAAGTTCTTTCAGAATTCGGACTCAAAAATGTCAACGTTGCAACTATGCAGGCAATAAGTGGAGCGGGATTTAGAGGTTTATCAGCTCTACAGATTTTTGACAACGTAATTCCTTACATTGAAAAAGAGGAGTGGAAAATCGAGAACGAATCAAAGAAAATTCTTGGCTTTGACTTTGAGATATCAGCCATTACAACGAGGGTTCCAGTATCTCACGGACACACAGAGGCAGTCTTTGTTGAACTTAGTGAAGATATCAGTGTTGAGGAACTTAAAAAAGCTTTTGAATCCTTTGACCCATTGAAAGAGCTTAAGCTACCATCCTATGCAAAGCCAATTGTCTATAGGGAAATCCCCCAGCCAAAACTTCACAGAGAACTCGGTAATGGAATGACAGTTACAGTTGGGAGGTTAGAAAAAATCGGAGAGAGAAAGTTCAAATACGTCACTTTGGGACACAATCTCATTAGAGGAGCCGCTGGGGGTTCAATTCTAAATGCAGAGTTAGCTTATAAGTTAGAGGTGATAAAATGAAGATAGCTGTAATCGGGGCTGGAACAGTTGGAAGTGCCGTTGCCAAAGCGCTCTCAGAGAAATATGAAGTTATAGCCACAAGGAGAAGAATTGAGAAGGTTAGATGGCTCGAAGAGTATGGTGTCAAAGTGCTGAGAGACAACAAAACCGCAGCAGAAAGTGCTGATGTAATAATACTAACTGTGAAACCAAACAAAGTTAGAAAAGTTCTTGAAGAGATTAGAGAAGCCGTTAAAGGAAAAATTGTTATTTCATTTGCTGCCGGTATTCCCCTGAAAGTCCTCAAAGAATTAGCGAATGCAAAGTTTGTTAGGGCCATGCCAAATATAGCGATTCTCGTAAGGGAATCCTTCACAGCTTATGCCACAAATGACCTAAGCGATGAAGAGATAAAGCTCGTTGAAGAAATTTTTGAAACCTTTGGGAAGTGCATTAAAATTGAAGAAGAATACATGGACGCAATAACAGGTCTGAGCGGTTCTGGACCGGCTTATGCCTCCGTCTTTTTAGAATCGCTGATATACGGGGGCTTAAAAGTTGGATTACCAAGGGATGTTGCCCTACTCGCAGCTGCTCAGACTCTTCTGGGCACAGCAAAACTCCTCTTGGAGACAAATTTACACCCAGCCCAAATTAGGGATATGGTGATAACCCCAGGAGGAACAACGATAGATGGTATTTTTGAGCTTGAAGACAGCAGGGTAAGAACAGCGATAATGAAAACCGTGGATGCCGCAACCAAGAAGTCAAAGATTTTATCGCTTGAGATCAATAGATAAGCCACTTTATGAGCGGAATGAGCTTTATTCTTCCGCTCATGCCGTAGAGCTTTATATTTTTTAAAACTCCAAGAGGAATCGAAACTTAGCATTCTGTATACTTTAGGGTACCAATTTCTTAAGTTTTTGGTACCCTTTCATTTATATTCAGAGCTTTTTCATCTTTGCCACCATCTCGTATCTTCCGCTCTTGATGAGCTCAACAGCATATGCGTAGAACCCTATTTTAAGGAGAACTTCCCGTGACGGTTCTTCCCTTGAAAGCTCCTCAATCCTTGAGCTCAGCTTTTGAATGACCTTCCTCTTGGCTTCTTCAGAATAATCCGCAAACTCCAAAGCCTGAAGAACTGAGAGAATCTCAAGCTTAACGCCTTCCAAGTTTACTTCGAGGTGTTTCTTTGCCTCTATCTTCTTGCCTGAGATTTCTGCAAGGAACTGCCTAAATTCTTCGAGTTCTGGCTCTAGATGATCCCCTCACCTTACCCCTTCTTAATTACCCTAGACTCTATAAAGAGAAGAACATCCTCAAGAGCTGTCTCATTGGAGGGCAGGATTTCATCACCCACGTGTTTATGATGGGGAAACGTTTCAATGTTCCTGTGATGAGGGGCATTATCCCAGCGAACAATCAGCTCGCCATTTCTCTGCCACTGGAATGAATAAACGTATTCCTCTTTGGAAACAAACTCCCTAACGTACAGAATACTGCCATCAACCAGCAGAGCTTTTATCTTCAGGAAGTAGAAATCACAGCCGTCCTTGTAGTCAAGGATTTCAAACGATTTCACAATGGGACTCTTTTCAAGCAACTCTAACTCTCTGAGCATGTTCAATCTCCCTTAAGCGCTTTTCAAGCTCTCTCAGCTTTTCTACGTAAGCCTTCCATTCGATGTAATCATCCCACTCCTCAAAACACTCCTCACCTTTCTTAAGATGCTCCTCAAATTCTTCAAGCGTCATGCCGTACTTCCTCTCAAATGCTTTAATTCTCTCACGTATCGGGGCGATTTCGGATATCACCTTCAGCCTCTCATACATTAAAATTTCCCTGCGCGAAATAACCACCTCATCCATTTTCATCACAACTATAAATCGTCTGGAAAGTATAAATCATTTATCTTGCACCTCAAAGCTTCGCCCTCTCAAACTCCTTCTTTCTATCCAAAGGCTTCGTTGCATCAATTCCCCACTTTGCTGTCAGGCTTTTCTTGGCTGAAGGATCGAGAGAGCTTCCTCTTGCATTAGGGACTATCACCAAATCCCTATCAGCTTGAAACCTCGTCGCTATTGCCCATTCAACTTCCCTGTCATCGTAGATGTTCACATCCTCATCAACAACTACAACATGCTTTAAGGATGGATGTCCTGCAAATGCTGCCAATATAGCGTTCTTTCCATCCCCATCGTGCTGCTTTGTAATTGAAACAACGGCATGAAGCCACATGCAGCCCCCTTCTGTCAGCCTTACCCCATGCACTTTGGGAACAACCCTTCTCACGCTCTTGTAAATTTGAGGTTCTTTTGGAAGACCCATGAGCATGTAGTGCTCATAACCTCCCGGCAAAAGGGCATGGAAAATTGGATTGTCAACGTGGTACATCTTTTCAAATACCACGACAGGTTGCTTTCTAACGTGGTCATAGGTACCGGTTATGTCAACAAAAGGACCCTCATCAGTCAGCTCCGGCAGAATTTTCGCCTCAAAAACGAACTCACTCTCCGCTGGAACTTCAATACCGTTGACGTTGACAACCTCCAGGGGTGACCCCAAGGTTTTCTCCTTTATTGCAGATGCTATGTTAAGCTCACTCTCGCCGTATTCCACGCTTGTAGCAGCGGCAAGCAAAACGTAGATTGGATTACCAACAATTATTCTGACATCAAGCTCTTCTCCCCTATCTGCTTTATCTTTCCACATCGCATACAAGTGACGAGGAACAATTCTTATTGCCGCTCTATTATCATCAATTACCATCATTCTATGGAAAGACATGTTCACGAAGCCATTTTCATCTTTTGCAACCACAATAGCAGAAGTGAAGTATTGCCCTCCATCCTTTGGGTAGTACTTTGGAATCGGGAGTTCTTTAAGGGAGAAATCATCAGTTTTGTTATTCATGAACTCCGCTTTCTCAATTAACTTGTAATCGTGAAGATTATCCATTGCGTACTCTATAATGTGCAGAATTTTCTCCTTTTTAATGCCCAAGTATTTTGCTATTCTCTCCCTTGTGCTCCAGATGTTGCCAGCAACTTCCCATCCATTGATATTTTTGAAAAGAACAGGCTTTGTTTTATATTTAAGCAGATAGCTTGTTAGCTCAAGGTTTTTGCTAATAGGTTTTTCAATAGTGACAACCTCATCCCCAAATTTTTTGATGATTTCCCTCAGCATAATATCACCATTCCAGATTATGTTAACTTACTTTTATCCTTTCTGCACAAATTTGAGCCAAAAAGCCTATAAAGAGTTTTTTCCAAAATCTTCTTTTGATTGACGATGGCAATGGTAACGTTACGAATCCCAAACAAAAGTGCAAAGGTTATTATCGAGAAGGCAGAGCCTAAGGTCTACTTCATGATTTATGAAGCTTTAAGTTACAAGAGAGATTTTGGTAAATGGGAAAAACCCGAGAGTTTGTATAATCCATATGAGAAATCATTCCCTGTAGGGTTAATTCCAAAAGTTAAGAAGCTTTTGAATTCTAAGGGTTATCGTGTGAGGATCATAGATGAACGTAAAGTTGAGGGTATTAAGCTGAATTCAGAATGGAATGAGAAATACAAGCTAAGGAGATACCAGCAAAAGGCTGTAAAAAAAGCAATAAAAGCAAAGATGGGTGTTCTTGCGTTACCTGTTGGTAGTGGAAAAACAGTTGTTGGCTTGAGAATAATTCATGAACTCGATCTCTCTGCTCTTATAGTTGTTCACACTAAAGAACTTCTCTATCAGTGGAAGGAAAAAGTTGAAGAAGTTCTTGGGGTAGAAGCTGGTATCGTTGGGGACAACAAGTGGAATGAAAAACCCGTAACTGTTGCCATGATTCAGACACTTCTTTCAAGAGGCGCTGATAAACTTGAGCTTCCCTATGCTACTGTGATTTTTGATGAGTGTCATAGAACTTCAGCTGCTGAAAAATTCTACCAGCTTGGTATGTCCCTACCCCAGGTCTACCGCTTTGGACTCTCAGCAACACCTTGGAGAAGAATTAGAGGGGAAGAGATAAAGATTGAGGGAGCAGTTGGACCAATAATTTACGAAGTTAAGGCAGATGAGTTAATTAAGGAAGGGTTCTTGGCAAAGCCAAAATTTGAAATCATTAAATATGAATCAAAAATGCCAGCTTTAGCTGAGAGGTATAAGGAGCTTTACGAAGAGATGGTTATGGAAAATGAGGAGAGGAACAAAGCCATTGTTGAAAAAGCCATTGAGCTTGCGAAAGAAGGACACAGAGTCCTAATTGATGTCAGAAGAATTGATCATGGAGAAATTTTAGTGAAAATGCTCAAAGAAAAAGGAGTTAATGCTGAGTTTCTAAGCTCTCAAAGCCCCAACAGATGGGAAATCTTTGAAAAGTTCAAGAACGGGGAAATTCAAGTCTTAGTTTCAACCCTGCTTAAAGAGGGGGTTGACATACCAGAGATTTCCGCTATAATTTTAGCTGGCGGAGGAAAGAGTGACATAATGACAATCCAGACCATTGGAAGAGCCTTAAGGCCAAAAGATGGAAGAGAGGCTATAATAGTCGATGTACAGGATGATGACCCTCTGCTGTTTACACACTTTATCGAAAGAGAAAAAGCCCTGAAGCACTATTATGGTAAGTTTTATGACAATAACATCTCTAACAAGGTTAAGCAGTCATAGAGAAGAAAGCCACTCCCTAAATATGCTGGCTCTAACCAAAGCATGACTAAACCTCTCAAAAAACTCTTCCCTAATCTTTTTGATAGAGTACTCATCAACTTGAAAACTCACTTTATCATATTTTATTTCCCACAGAAAGAGATTCTCCGGTGGCGCTGGGGGAAGTTTCTTATCCATTTTTCCCTCCAGCATTCTCCTTATATCCTCAACTCCAATAACACCAAGACCACACAGCTTCAATGCACTCACAATCCTCCTGACCATCTCCCAGAGAAAGCTCTTTCCTTCAATTTCGATTACAATAACCTCTCCTCTTGGGATTATTTCAAGTCTACTAACTTCTCTTATGGGATCTTTAAACTTTTCAAGCTTAGCAAAGGCGGAAAAATCCTGGATGCCAACGAAAAGCTTAGCACATTCTCTCATTGCCTCTACATCAAACCCTTCGTTAACTAAGTAATACCGATAAATTTTGCTCTTTGCCCAAAACCTTGGATGGAAATCATCTGGAACTTGAGCAATTCCTAAAACCCAAACATCTCTTAAATGGTGATTTAAAATTCTTGGCTGGGCCAGTTTTAAATTTTCAGTGTTGAATGCAACCACATTTCCGAATGCACTAACCCCTTTATCTGTCCTTGAGGCTCCTTTAAAATTGGCTTTCTCTGGAGATTCAATCAGATTAAGCTTCTGGAGAACCCTAATTATCTCTCCTTCTACAGTTTTTAACCCCGGCTGTCGCTGAAATCCATAAAATTTACTTCCATCATATGCTATCTTCAATGCAATTCTCATCTTTTCCGCCTACAATTGGATAATAAGCTCCAGTTATAAAAGCCTTTTGGAAATAAAACTTTCATTTTGTTTTTAGATTTGAAAATCACGTACATTAATGTACATGAATAAACCTTCAAGTTTTTGTCCAAACATTGGTGTCTTTCGTTATGTAAATCTTTATAAATGTAAAGGAAAAATATCCAAATTTAGCCAAATATGTCTTAAATTTTTCGAAACATTGACAACAAAACTGAGACAAAATTTAAATGCACATTGATGGATATTATTATTGGAGGTGGAGAGGATGGAAAACAAATGTATAAGGGATAATGAGGTGGTAAGTGCCATTGAGAACTTTGAGATAATGCTTACTCAGTTAATTAAGAGATTAGAGAAAAGAATTAAGAAGAAAAAACTTAAGGTTTAGCTTTTTTGTTTTTTGACTTTTTTCTTTTCCAAGCCTCGCCCTTTAGGCGGGGTACAGTGTTCAAAAATTTGGCTCTTGAACAGGAAAGCCAAAAACTTATAAACTTCTAATGCCATACATATGTTGAGTGGTGTATATGGGGAAGATAACCATAGTCGTTGATGACGACATCGAGAGAGAATTTCGAAAGGCTGTTGCAAGGAGGTACGGAGCTAGAAAGGGTGCACTTGGGATAGCAGTAAGCGAAGCAATGAAACTCTGGATTAAAAAAGTCAAAGAAACCGGTGAAGAAGAGTGAAAAGAAGCGTAACCGTCAAACTCCAGCCTTCAAAAGAGCAGGAGAAAATTCTCTTCGAGTTGGCTCAAGCCACACTCATAATCTGGAACAAAATCAACTACGAGAGGCTGAAGCAGTTCAAGGAGTTCGGCAAAATAGACTTTAACGGGACGGAAAAAGAAGCCTACTATTGCTTCAAAGACTGGATTGGCGGTTCAACAGTCCAACAATTAGCCAGAAAGAATGCAGAAGCTTGGCGGAGCTTCTTCACCCTGAACAAGAAGAAAAAGGCTGGGGAATTGCCTGATTGGTTCAAGCCCAAGCCGCCAAAATTCGTCAAAGGAAAGAAACTCTTCACAATTCCTTTGAGAAATGACCAGTACCGGATTGATGGGAACGTCATCGAGCTGAGGAGGCTCGGAAAATTCGGCAGGCTGGGGATTCAGTTCAAGGGGAGAATTCACCTGAAGGGCAAGCAAGGGAGGCTTGAAATTGTTTACGATGACGTAAAGCGAA
>CAZTOS010000060.1:0-14409 GCA_964615185.1 uncultured Thermococci archaeon | reverse complement strand
CTCAAAAATATTTCGTTCATCCTACTGCTGTTGTGGAGGATGGGGTTGAGATTGGTGAGGGGACGAGGGTTTGGCATTTTGCGCACGTAAGGAAAGGCGCTAAAATCGGGAAAAACTGCAATATTGGGAAGGACGTTTACATTGACGTTGGGGTGGAAATCGGAAATAATGTGAAAATCCAGAATGGAGTAAGCGTTTATCGGGGAGTAAAGGTTGAGGATGATGTTTTCCTCGGCCCGCACATGACGTTTACAAACGACTTATACCCAAGAGCCTTTAACGAGGATTGGGAGTTAGTGCCAACTCTCGTAAAGAAGGGCGCAAGCATTGGAGCTCACGCAACAATAGTTTGCGGCGTAACCATTGGCGAGTATGCAATGATTGGGGCTGGAGCCGTTGTCACAAAAGACGTGCCACCCTTCGGCCTAGTCTACGGCAACCCCGCAAGATTAAAGGGATTCGTCTGTTATTGTGGCAGAAAACTAAAAGAGAAAATTAGTGAAGATGAAAACCACATAATCTTCAAATGCTCTCACTGTGGAAGAGAAGTCAAAATCAGAAAAGAAGATTACGAACGATACTTAAAAGAAAAAGACTTATGAGGCGATTAAAATGAGACAAATCCCAATTGCCAAGCCTTTGATTGGGGATGAGGAGATTAATGCTGTTGTTGAGGTTTTGAAGAGCGGAATGCTTGCAAGTGGAAAAGAAGTTGAGGCTTTTGAAAAAGAGTTCGCCGAGTACTTGGGTGCAAAGCATGGGATAGCAGTTTGCAACGGAACTGCAGCCTTGGATGTAGCATTAAAAGCCCTCAAGATAAAACCGGGGGATGAAGTCATAACCACACCATTCACTTTCATTGCCTCAGCGAATTGTATCTTATTCCAGGGAGCAAAGCCCGTTTTTGCTGACATTAATCCAAAAACATTCAACCTTGATCCCAATGACGTTTTGGGGAAAATTAACAATAAAACGAGAGCAATTCTTGTGGTTCATCTCTATGGACAACCTGCTGAGATGAAGGCTTTCAAGGAAATTGCCGAGGATTACAAGCTTTACCTCGTTGAGGATTGTGCTCAAGCTCACGGTGCCGAGTTTGAAGATCAAAAGGTTGGCACTTTTGGTGACATTGCCACATTCAGCTTTTACCCAACAAAAAACATGACCACTGGCGAGGGCGGAATAATAGTTACAAACAATGACGAACTAGCGAGGAGGGCTGACTTAATCCGAAATCACGGGCAAACAAAGAAATACTATCACGAAGAACTCGGGTACAATTTAAGAATGACTAACATTGCTGCCGCTATTGGAAGAGTCCAGCTGAAAAAACTCGACGAGTGGAATGCTAAGCGCATAGAAAATGCTAAATTGCTAACAGAGGGAATAAGCAAGATTAAGGGGTTAACTCCACCATACGTTGACCCCAGAGTCAAACACGTCTTCCACCAGTACGTGATTAGAGTTGAAGAGGAGTTTCCACTCAGCAGGGATGAGTTGGCCGAAAAGCTTAGGGAAAAAGGCATTGGGACAGGAATTCACTACCCAATGCCCATCCACTGGCAACCGCTCTACCAGAAACTCAGCTATCCAAAGGATATTTGTCCAAACGCCATAGAAGCCAGTAAGAAAGTCCTCAGCCTCCCAGTTCACCCAGCAGTGAGCAGAGAAGACATCACTTATATAATTCAAACCCTCAAAGAAATATCGGGTGAGTGATGTGGAGGAAATTGAGGTTGTGTATGAGAACGGTGTGTTCAAGCCGTTAAAAAAAGTTCATTTAAAGGAGGGGGTTAAGGGAAAGGTTATCATAAGCCTTGGAATAGCTGACATAATAGAGAAATTCAGCAGAAAAGTTGACAAAGATGTCTTAAGGGAATTCTTGGAGGAAAGAAGATGATTGTAGTTGACACTTCAGTTTTCATAGATGCCCTCTTTAATTTTAACGAAGATAGGAATAAAAAAGCAAAGGAACTTTTCAGACTCATTCAAGATAACAACATTCAAATTTTCGAGCCAGAAATCTTCAAAATTGAGTTAATAGGCCAGCTAGTTAGAAGGCTTAAGCGTGATGAAGCACTCATGCTCTATGAATTGTTAATTGAGAACATCGAATTCATTGAAACATTGAAGTTATGGGAGATATCATTCGATATAGCTCTTAAAACTGGTTGCAGAGCAATTGATTCATTCTATATTGGTACTGCAAACGTCAGAAATGCTTTTCTTATCTCCAACGACAAATTTCAAGTTGAAAGTGCTCGAAAATTTGGAGTAAAAGCATTCTATTTAATTGATGAATTCAGCAAAGTCAAAAAAGCATTGGGTGATTAAAATGCTCCGTGTTGGCGTTGTAGGCGTCGGAATGATGGGTCAACATCATGTAAGAGTCTATTCAGAATTAGCAAAAGAAGGAAGGGTTGAGCTCGTTGGAATTGCTGACATAAACTTTGAGAGGGCAAAAGAGATAGCGAGACGTTTTAACACGACACCCTATCCAGATTATAAGGAGCTCGCTAAAGAGAGTCTTGATGCTGTGAGCATAGTTGTACCAACAAGTCTTCATCGACAAGTTGCATTAGAGTTTATAGATAGGGGCATTAATGTTTTAGTGGAGAAACCAATCGCAGATAGCATAGAGAACGCTGAGGCTATAATAAAAGCTGCTGAAGAGAGTGACGTAATTCTAATGGTTGGTCATATTGAAAGGTTTAACCCAGCCGTTCTAAAACTCAAAGAGCTTATAGAGAGAGGCGAGCTTGGTAAGCTCGTAACGATAAGTGCAAAACGTGTTGGGCCTATGGCTGCAAGGATAAGAGACGTTGGAATCATAATTGATCTTGGCGTTCATGACATAGATGTGATAAGCTACCTCTTTGGAGAGCCTGTAAGGACAGTCTATGCGAGAGCTGGAAATGTTGTTCATCCTGCTGGCGTTGAAGATCACGCTTTGATAACCCTTGGCTTTGAGGATGGTAGTGGAATAGTGGAGACTAACTGGCTTACACCTCACAAAACGAGAACCTTAACTGTAGTCGGAACTGGCGGAATAGCTTACATGGACTACATAGAACAGAGGCTTAAGCTCTTTAATGATGAATGGGTTAAAGAGGCCAAAATAAACAAGAGAGAGCCCCTTAGAAACGAGCTGGAGCATTTCATAGAGTGTGTGGAGAAGAAGAAAACACCTCTCATTGATGGCTATGCGGGACTTCATGCTTTAAAAGTTGGACTTTTAGCTCAAGAGAGTGCCAGGACTGGAAGGGTCATGGAGGTGAAAGAATGAAATTAATAGGGCTTAGCAGGGATGAGGTTAAGCGGGTTTTCAGGGAGGGAAAGGTTACGGTTGCTGTTTATGGTTTGGGTAAGATGGGTCTCCCCTTAGCGGCTGTTTTTGCTGATCATGGTGCTAATGTGATTGGTGTTGATATTAACGAGAAAGTTGTTGAAATGGTAAATATGGGAGAGAATCACGTTAAGGAAGAACCTGGTCTGGACGAGCTGGTTAAGAGAAATGTTGAAGAGGGGCGGTTAAGAGCTACGACTGATGGTGCTTGGGCGGCAAAGCAAGCTGATGTCATGATTATTATCGTCCCCACGCTGGCGGATGAGAAAGGGAACTTAAAGCTTGATCCCGTTTATGAGGTCGCTCACAAAATTGCAAGAGGCTTGGAAAAGGGGGATATTGTAATTACAGAAGCAACAATGCCCCCCGGGACGACGGAAAGCTTGACTCCAATTCTTGAAAAATCTGGCTTAAAGCTTGGCGAGTTTGGCCTTGCTCACGCTCCCGAGCGAACCATGACCGGAACTGCAATTAGAGACATCACCGGGCAGTACCCCAAAATAGTCGGAGCAAGCGACGAGAAAACCTTGGAAGCAGTCATTGGCATTTATGAGACAATAAACAAGAAGGGTGTAATTCCAATGAGTTCTATAAAAGCGGCTGAGGCTGTAAAAGTCTTTGAAGGAGTTTACAGGGACGTTAACATTGCCCTATCTAATGAATTGGCATTATGGTGTGAGGAGCATGGCCTGGATGCCCTGGAAGTTTTCAAGGCGGCAAATACTCAGCCCTACTGTTACTTGCACATGCCTGGGGCGGGCGTGGGAGGCCATTGCATTCCCTACTATCCATGGTTCGTTATAAATCTCGCTAAAAAGACGAATCCACGGCTTATTAAAACGGCCAGGGAGATTAATGATTCAATGCCGCATCATGTGGTTGAGTTAACTATTAAAGGCTTGAATGAGGTTGGAAAATCACTGAAGGGCAGTAATGTTTTAGTCCTGGGCTTAACCTTTAGAGGCGGCGTTAGAGAATTCATGAAGAGTCCAGCAATTCCAATGATCAAAGAACTCAAAGAATGGGGGGCTAAAGTTTACGCTTACGATCCATTATG
Organism: uncultured Thermococci archaeon; assembly: GCA_964615185.1. Taxonomy (GTDB): domain Archaea; phylum Methanobacteriota_B; class Thermococci; order Thermococcales; family Thermococcaceae; genus Thermococcus_B. Next base: position 10,006 of record CAZTOS010000060.1, on the reverse strand, counting down.
CACTCCAGAGGACGCAAAACGCTTCGGAGCAGAATGGAAAGAAGACTTCAAAAACATAGACGCAATAATCATAGTAACTGATCATAGAGAGTTCAAGGAGTTGGATTTAAGTGAGATTGCTGGGCAAGTTAGGAACAAGGTTATCATTGACGGTAGAAATATTTTAGAGCCAGAGAAAGTTGAAAAATTTGGATTCGTTTACTATCGCGTTGGACGAGTGATATAAACAATCTTTGCGCCTAACTTTTCTTAATACTTCTCAGAAACATTAGATAACACAGACATAAACTTTGAAGGTTAGAGAATTCTTAAACTTTATAAAGGGGTCAAAAGAGTGTGGTTAAAGAGGTGCTAAAAATGAATCTTTGGACAGTCCTTATTATCATCCTTGTATTCTGGGGAATCCTTTATGCCCTCTTTGGAAGAAAAGAAGAAGATGAGGAGGAAGGCTTAGCAGTTGACATATTTGTGATAATGTGGCGTACAAAAAAGCTTCTTGGATTCATAGATAAGGTTGCTCAAAAGTATAAGCGTTTCTGGAAAGCTTATGGAACGATTGGAATTATCGTGGGCTTTGGTGGGATGGCCTTTGTATTTTATATGCTGATAAAATCCGCCCTTATTGCAATAAAAGCCAAAGCTCAAGTTGCCGGAGTTCAGCTTGTGATTCCCGGTGTTACAGTACCCTTGTCATATGGCCTAATCGGCTTAATTGTTGTTTTGGTTGTCCATGAATTGAGCCATGGAGTTGTTGCGAGAGCTGAAGATCTGCCTTTAAAATCTGTTGGACTTGTGCTGTTCTTTGTAATTCCCGGAGCTTTTGTTGAGCCGGATGAAGAGGAACTAAAAAAAGTTCCACTCCTTAAAAGACTCAGAGTCTATGCTGCTGGTTCAATGGCTAATATTGTTACTGCTCTGCTTGCTCTCATGCTCCTTAATTATGCTCTATCCCCAGTCCTCCAGCCAGCGGGTGTTGAAATAGTCCAATTTGATCCAAAAGGTCCAGCCATAAACTATCTCCACGAAGGAGACATAATAATTGGAATAGACGGACATCAAATAAAGACTGTTGAAGATTTCTTAAACTTCATGAACACAACAAAGCCTGGACAACTCATAACACTGGAAGTTTTGCGAAATGATGAGAAAATTACCGTTAAAATACCTCTCAGAGAAAACCCAAACAACCCAGGAAGAGGGTATTTAGGAGTCTACCCCTCCCAGCATATAGTATCAACAATAGGACATGAAGGAATCGTTCTACCATTAGCCTTTTCTCTGTATTGGATATACATCCTAAACCTCGGAATCGGTCTGATGAATCTCTTCCCGTTAATACCCCTTGATGGCGGTAGAATGCTTGATGAAACACTAAAAGAGTATCTCCCTGAGAAGGTTGCAAAGCCAATAAGCTTTGCTTTCATTGGTATTGGAGTTTTACTGCTTGCAATAAACCTAATTCCCGCCATAAGGAATTTGATAGGGTGATCCTATGATTCAAATAGCAATAGCGGGCTCAAGTGATGAGAAACCATTGGAAAAAGCAGAGAGAAAAGCAAGAGAGTTTGCAAGGGAGCTTGGGAAGTATAAAGATAAAGTTATCCTTTTGACTGGAGGTAGAGGTGGAATCATGAAGATTGTCAGCGAAGAATTCAGAAAAGCCGGAGGGGTTGTAGTTGGAATACTTCCAGAGAGACAAGAAGGCAATGAGTTTAACACAATAAGAATAAAAACTGGAATGGACTTTGCAGAGAGAAGCGCCATAATGATAAACTCTGCAGATGTTTTGGTGGTTTTAGGAGGCGGTATCGGCACTATGGTCGAAGCCTTAATGGCATATGACTATGGCATTCCCCTGGTCGTTGTTACGGATACCGGATATGCAAGTGATAGGCTTAAATTATTAGCCAGAGATGGTTACTTTGACCATAAAAGAATTGTAAAAGTTCAGTTTGTAAATAATCCAAGAGACGCTGTAAAATTGGCATTGGAACTCAGAAAAGCTGAAATTTAAAGTATTAACACTTCATCCTTTTTCAGTCTAAATTTATATGTTTTGGGTTCAAATTCTGGGAGGGGGGATTTCCTAACGACCATTTTTTCTTCGTTTCCCTCTTCCAAGGAGTAGAATTCGACAATATACTGGCTATATAGAGCTAACCATGAGATGTATCTCTTTGAAACTCTGTCCCTATTCAGCAGAAGTATGTTTAATGGCCTTTTTCTGCTCTCTTTAATTCTTGCAGTTTCTTTTATGGCCAAGTTCCTTTGGAGTATTTTAATGTACTGTTCCTCCCCTAAAAGGAACGCGAAGCCGTCCATAGTAACGGTGAGGCCAATAGGTCGCTTGTCTCTGATCATTTCACCAAGCATCTTCCTGTACATAGTTGCGAATTTAGGCAGAAACGTTGAGGTATCCATATCAGTGTAGTAAATGAACGGATCATCATATTGTATTCTGTTAAAAGAGGCAAATATATCGATTATACCCAAATTGCCTTCTTTAGCTATTTTTTCTAATTCAAAACTTGCAATTTTAAATTCCATTGAGAGAGAAGACACAGGTAGGACGGAGTTTACTATGACTCCAAAATCTCCCTGTTTTATCCTGTTCTGCAAAATCTTAACTCCCAATGACCATCCCACGGAATAAGTGTCATAGATTATCAACATGTTGCTGTCTTCAAGCAAGCCCCCGCCAATTGCCTCATCAAGTTTTTCTATTCCCGTTTTAAGAAGCTCCACACCTATCCCCCTAATATAGAAAAGTTTTTCATTAATAAAAAAGTTTTCGATAATGAGTTTTTATGCTCACAATAAGTCATCTCTGCCCAACCTAAACCCTTTTAAAACGAAGCTTCTTCTGAAAGTTAGGTGAGGCTATGAAGTGCTCAAAATGCGGGAGAGAAGCTGTTTATCACGCTCGATACGAGGGTAAATATTACTGTCACAAACATTTCAATGAATTAGTGGAGAAAAAAGTAAAGCAAACTGTGAGGAAATATAAAATGATTAAGCGCGGTGAGAGGATAGCCATTGGAGTAAGCGGTGGAAAGGACAGTGTTGTTCTGCTTCATCTTTTAGCCAAGCTTAGGAAAAAATTCCCCTTTGAAATTGTTGCCATAACAATAGATGAAGGAATAGCTGGATATCGTCCAGCAAGTGTTGAAATAGCAAAGAAGAATGCAGAGCTTTTGGGAATAGAGCACCACATCTATTCCTTCAAGGAATATATCGGCTTCACCCTTGATGAGACAGTTCAAATCATGGGGAGCTTTGAGAGAGGCGAGAGGGTTGGTGCTTGTTCTTATTGTGGCGTATGGAGGAGATGGTTGCTCAACTACGCGGCCCAAGATGTCCAAGCAGATAAATTAGCTATTGGCTTAAATTTAGATGACGAGGCACAAGTCTTTTTGATGAACATAATGCGCGGAGATATTGCGAGGCTGGGAAGGACAGGGCCGTACTATGAGGTCATTCACGAGGATTTAGTTCCAAGAATTAAGCCCTTAAGGGAAGTACCAGAAAAGGAAATCGTTCTCTATGCTGTTCTCAACAACATTGAGGTTGATTTAAGTGAATGTCCCTATGTAGTTGAAGCCTTCAGAGCCGAGATAAGGGACTGGTTGAATGAGATGGAAGAAAAACATCCAGGAACGAAATACCAAATTCTAAGGAGCTACGACAAGCTCTTCCCACTTTTAGCAAAGCACTATGCAAAGAGAAAGCTTAATCGTTGCAAGATTTGCGGACAGCCAACCACTGGGGAGATATGCAAGGCATGTCAGTTCAAACTGCAGGTGGAAAAGAAGGCCAAAGAGTTAGGGTGGACATTTAAAGTAGATTAAAATGGCTGGCCAAGGCACTCAAAAGCTTATGTTAGGATTTCCATAAATCGGAATCTTCTCTCCACATCTTGGACATCTATTGTCTTTTGTCAGATTCCATTCAACAACCCTACAACCAAAGCGAACGATGAGCTTTTTACCGCATTTTGGACAGTAAGTTGTCTCATGCTCTATCGAACCAATGTTGCCAACGTAAACATAGTTGATGTTGTACTCTTTCTGAGCAATTTCTTTGAGGGCTAAAAGCGTTCTAACAGAAGTTGGCTTTTCCCTCCAGTAGTTCATCGGATAATAGCGGTTTATGTGGAGGGGAACATTCTCTCCAAGCATTTCGGAGTGCATCTTAAAGATCCAACTATAGCATTCTTTAAAATCGTTGGCATTCGTAACAACGAGGTAGACCATCTCAACGTGAGCATTCAAATCCAAGGCCTTCTTTGCATTTCTGAACACTTTCTTGTGGTCAATCGTTGTAAGAACTTTCATTCCCGGACAGCCCTTGATGTCAATGCTGAAGCCAGAGACACCGCTTTCGATTAGTCTTTCCAAAGCTTTAATCGTGAAATAACCATTCGTGACAAGACAACCATAAAGACCTCTCTTTTTTCCGAGTTCAAAGACATCCAGGAGGTAAGTGTAAAGCGTTGCAGGTTCGTTAAAGCTTGCACACAATCCCTCATCTCCAGCCCTCAAGGCTAAATCCACGAGTTCTTGTGGAGAAATTATCCTTAATTCCTGAGGAGGTTCAGAGAAGCTCAGATGATAGTTCTGACACCAAGGACAGTAAAAGTTGCAGCCAAAACCAGAAAAAGTCAAGGCAGAGCTGTTTGGGTAGTAGTGGAAGAAGGGCTTTATTTCAATTGGTCTGCTCTCAACTGCACTTAACTTTCCGTAACCGATGTGGATCAATTTGCCATCTAAGTTGACATAGTTCTTGCACACTCCCCTCTTTCCTTCAGCAATCATGCACTGTCTCTCACAAACAAGGCATCTAATTTTGTCCCCTCCTTTTTGATAAAGTTCTTCAATTTTCATCATTCTAATTTAGACTCTTGAGAGCTTAAGGTTTTTGACAGGAACAGTTTGTCAATCAGCATAGCAGTTCCCAATACCAAGAGAAGGAGAGCCACCCAGAGTGAAACAAATTCCTTCTTCAGAAGAACCCTTAAGACAATCCAAAACAATATCATGCTCAATCCTGCAGTAAACATCACCACTTCAAATTTGGCGTTCATCTTCTCATCATTCTACAACTCCGATAAAATTTCCGTTTTATTCTGAATTTCAGAAAGTCTTATTGGGTTAAATATTTCAAAGTTAAATTTAGGAATGGTGGGGATTATGGAAGAGCTGAAAGCTGTGTTGGAGAGGGTTGAGGAAAAACTTATTGCCGCAGAGAAGATATACGCAGCAATGCAGTTTCAAGTCTGGGTTGTGGTAATGGTGTTCTACTACATAATAATTGGGCCCTTAGAAACAATTCCATGGCAGCTAACGGCCGTATACTGGACTCTGGCATTCGTGGTGTTCGCATACTTTACGAGGATGATTTGGGAAAGATTGGTAAAGCTACACTTAAGCGCAGGCAAAAAAATGGAGAGCTCTTCAGTCTTTGGGTTCTCAATAGCACTCTCATGGGTATCTGGATTTATAGTGGGATGGATTGTCATGCCAAAATATCTTTCAGGAATGTTTGAATCCCCAGTAGCATTGGGGATCGGATACTTAATCTTCATAAGCTGGGCAGTCTTTGGAATGTTCTTAGCGTTCTGGCACTTCGGAAAAAGCTTAGAGAGGGAGATGATCCCAGCGTTCTTGATTCCAGCGCTGGCTATTCCTTTGATTCCAAAAGTTGCCAAAGCTGCAATGGTCTATGCGGGGTTCGTTGTAGCGTTTGCATTTGGGCTAACGGTGCTATCATACATCTACTCAGCATTTAAGACCTTAGGGTGATCCCATGGAACTAAGGGAACTGGTGAAAAACCATGTGCTTGGAAATCCCATTAGGTTAGGCATCATGCTCTATCTCCTGCCAAGAGGGAAGGTTCTATTTAAGGAACTACAAAAAGTTTTGGAGGTAACTCCCGGCAATTTGGACTCTCATCTAAAGACATTGGAGAAAGCAGGCTATGTAAATCTAACAAAAGTCTTCGCAGACAGACCAAGGACTGCTGTTGAAATAACAGAGAAAGGAGCTGAAGAAACTGGAAAATATCTGAGAATGCTGAAAGAATTGCTGAATCAGCTTTGATTCATCACATCCATTAATGTCTTCTGCTTTTTCTTAGCCTCAAGTTCCTTCCTAAACTCTTCAATCCGTCTATTAGCAAGCTCGACATATTTTGGATTTATCTCATAGCCAACGAAATGCCGCTCAGTCATTAATGCAGCAATTGCCGTTGTTCCGCTACCCATAAAGGGATCAAGAACAACTTCTCCTTTGAATGTGTAAAGTTTTATCAGTCTCAGGGGAAGCTCTACAGGAAACGGTGCTGGATGGCCAATCTTCTTAGCTTGAGCTGGTGGAAAAGTCCAAACACTTTTTGTCCACTCTAAAAACTCTTCCCTTGTTATCGTGCTCTCTCTGTTATAAGGGTTTGGTCTTGAAAATGTGTCCTTTGAAAAGACCAGTATGTATTCATGAACATCTCTGAGAATTGGATTTTTTGCTGACATCCAAGTCCCCCATGCGGTTGAAGGAGAAGCATGGGGACCTTTATTCCAAATAATCTCTCCCCTCATAAGGAAGCCAATGCGCTTTATCATCATTTCGGAAATAAAAGCATTCAATGGAATGTAAGGCTTTCTCCCGAGATTTGCAATATTTATTGCCGCTCTTCCCCCCGGCACCAAGACTCTATAAACTTCCTGCATGACCCGCTCAAGAAAATCAAGATATTCCTCAAGTGTATAATCCTCATCATATTCCTTTCCAACATTATATGGCGGAGAGGTAACCATCAAGTGAACGCTGTTATCTGGCAGTTCTTCCATCTTCTCACTGCTCTTGCAGAATATTTTATCAAGCTTATCTGGCGGAATTTCATTTTCAATGTATTTAACTTTCTTTTCCTTGGGCAAACTTTCATAGAGCCTACGAGAATAAAACTTGGATGAATCATGGCTTATTCTACCTGGAGATCCAAACTCGGCTGTTTTCGTTTTCTTAACTCTTATCAATTCTTTCACCCCACAGAAGTTCAAGAAATCTCTGTGCTTTTTCCTCGTAAGTTTTTTCTTTATCTGCAAGCTCAATTAACTTGCCAAGTTTTTCCTTACTTAACATTCCTCCAAAGAACTGTAAATCCTCCTTTAAAAGAGATGAGAGTTTGTCAGCTAACTCTTTATAACTATCAAAGCGATAAAAGCCCTCATGAGGCGTCTTTTTAATATTTAGAGAGTTATCCTCTGTAGGTCTTGGATTAAGCGACCAGAAGCCCTGGATAATGCCAATTCTCTTTAGATTGTCAACCTTCTTATAGTAATGCTTAGTGATCGGAGTATTCCCAACAATTATTATTGGAATCTTTGAGGCTTTCATGGATGATGCCCGTATATTAACAGCCTTCCCTATTGCCTTAAGCATGGAATCAGAACGAAGCAAGCTTGGAGTTCCACTATGAGTTGTAAAATCACCTCTGTTAGTTATTTCCCCATCTTTGTATTCCCAGTTCCACACAATCGACATCTTCACTTCAAAAATCATCACAATATCTTCCGCCTTCTGGAACCTGTCCGGGGTTCTGCATATGGCAACATCAGCGGGAGATTTTTGAGTTAGCTCCAGCTCTTCACTCACAACTCCAAGCACAGCATAATAACCCATCTCCTCAGCTATAGGGGCAATTAAATCCCTAAACCATTTTTCAGTGTAATCCCCAACGTAGGCATTCCGAGACTGAAGTGTCGTTTTTTTGCCTTTGTATCCCTTTGGATAGTATGCATAATATTTCCCATCATCTGTTAAATAGAACAGCTTCTCAACAGGAACTCCTACCTTCAAGGCTCTTTTAAAGAACTGAAGCTCCTTTTTCTCACTCCACAGTTTACCCAATTTAACACCTCCAATATTGGAGAATCGTGCTTAGGATTTATTAGCTTTCCTCCTCAGCCTTCCTCTTAAGCTCTTTAATCCTTTCAATACGATATTCTTCAACCAATTTCAAGAACTCTCGAATTTCCCTCTCCCTGTCTTCCTCTTCCCACTGAGCCAACTTCTGCTCTATGCAATTTTCGAGTTTTTCTCTGTCAACTATTGCAAAATCATCAACTCTCTTAACCTCAATTTCGTCCTCATAAAACACCGGGACTTTGTTCTCTCTAAGTACCTCATAAACATTATTTGGCAGAGTTTTTGCACTTATCAAAGCTCTGATTCCCTTTTCAACAAGATATTCAGCTATACTTCTTCCAGCCCCTGAAGGATTGACAACATAGATTATATCATCTTTTTTAATCCGTGCAGAGCGCTCTAACCTCTCTATCTCCTTCCATGTTAAGCTCTCAAGAACTTTAAGGGGCACAGCTGTCCCTTTAAGCTCAAGAAGGTGCATTCTCTTTGCCAAAACCAAATCCTTACTGAGCTTTTCAATTATTGCTTTTGCCTCTCTAAGTTCTTTCTCAAGGTATGAAATTCTCTTATCCCTAATCTCAATCTCCTTGCTTTTGATTACTTTAGCCCTAATTTCTTCATCGTAATAAGCGAGTTTCTCTTCAAGCTTTTCAATCTTTTTCTTCTGCTCTTCAATTATTGCTCTAAGCTCTTGATTTTCTCTTTCAAGCATTTCAATTGTCTTCTCAAGTTCCTTGATTTTCTCAATGTAAGGTGTTACATCAATGCTTTCTTCCTCAGGGAGAACTTTAATTTCTTCTTTCGGCTTCTCTCTCAGTTTGACTTTCATTATAGCCTCTCCAAGATTATATCCCTGAATAACCAGAGCTTTGATCTCATTGCTCTTCTTCATTAAGCCGAGTTCTCTAAGCTTTGCATCAACATGCTCAAGCTTTGGCTTCAATCTCAGATAGGCCTTATAAGCAGCTGCCAAAGCATCTCTTTGATGATCATCATCAACACTAATGCCCAAATTTCTCAAAAGCTCATTCTTTTCCTCTACACGCAAACTCTCCCTCGGAACATAGAGGATAGCCTTAAATGAACGGGCAATCTTCTCAACCAAACCTGGAGCTGGATTGACATCAGTTGCGATGATTATTGGATGACCAATATCAGAGATAAACCTCACGATATCACTCACTGCCATATTTCTCTCGCTGTAAACTGCCACAATATTCCCATCCAAGTCAAGAGCCGCTATTCCAACGGTTATTCCTGGATCAAGACCAACTATAACGCTTTTTCTCACTTGAATGGCTTTTTCACTCTTCAACGGCACAAACTCCAAGCTCTTTCTTTCCACAGGCTTTATCCTTATCTCAACATCTCCACCGTGCATTGGCTTTATAAGTCCCGCCAATTCCTCTCTTGAAGCATATACCTTAAACTCTCCCCTCGCTAAACCATAATCTTTTTCTTCAACTTCCAGATCAAAAGGAATGTCTGCCCTTCTTAATATTTCCTCAATTTCTCTGACTTTATTTTGAATCAAGTTGTGAATTCTTCTCCTATACCTATCTTGGCTCCAGCCACCTTTTCCCTGACTTCTGCCTCTGGAAACTTTTATTATAACCTCATCTTCAAAGGCTAAAACCTCATAGCCAACTCCTTTAGATGCCAGAAGGGCACATGCCTTAGCTTCCTCATACGGATCGAACTTATCCCCAACTCTAATTCCATTCTCCCTTGCCAAGCTCCAAAGAGACTTCTGCTCCCCTGGTCTTCCAGTGACCTGAACGAGCTTAGTTCCCTGGGGTAAAGCTCTTAGAAACTTCTTTAATCCATCACCAAGCTCATGGATGTTGTCCATTGCAATTATATCCGGCCTTTTTGCCCGGATAAAACGGAGTAACCTATAGAATGTGAACTCACCTTTTTTCTCAAGTCTTCCGTTGAACCAACTAACCACGGCAAACCTCTTTGGATTTTCGCTGATTATATCAACCCCAAGTATGAGAATAGGCATCACCTTCTCACAAAGTTTTATGCTCTCGCCTTGAATGATAGTTAAGAAATACATCTTAAAAATATTGCCTAAAAGTGA
>CAZTOS010000059.1:0-14748 GCA_964615185.1 uncultured Thermococci archaeon | reverse complement strand
TGGTGCGGTGGCCGGGATTTGAACCCGGGTCGCCGGCTTGGGAGGCCGGCGTCCTGGACCAGACTAGACTACCACCGCTCAACAATAGATAGAGAAGGGAACGTTTAAAAGCTTTACTTCAGCTTCTCCAAAATGATCGCCGGACACACCTTCGTGACACCATCTATCTTTCCAATCTTATTTGAGATTATGTCCGCTAAATCTTCTCCATCTTTGGCCCATATTTCGGCCATTATCATGTGATCCCCACTTGTTAAATAAAGCTCTTTAACAAACTCAAACTCCTTAAGTTTATGAGCAACCTCAAATATTTTTTCAGGTCTTGTGTCCACCCCAGTTATGCTTACGAGATTGTACCCGAGCTTAGCGGGATCAACTTTGACAGTGTATCCTTTAATAACTCCCGCTTCTTCTAAGGCTTTGACTCTCTTTCTCACAGCGGTCTCACTGATGCCGAGAACCTTGGCTATCTCGGTAAATGGTGTTCTTGCATCTTTGGTAAGCATGTCTATTATGATCTTATCTCTTTCATCTATCAACTTTGTCCACCTCATATTAATTTAGCAAATCTAATATATTAAGTTTTTGAACTTTTTGGTTTTAAAATCAAACATTTAATTTTAATTTTGCCACCACTTCCACATGGGGGGTGTGGGGAAACATGTCAAGTCCAGCTATGTCCTCAACATTATAAATGCTTTTAAGATCCTCCAAATTTCTGGAGAGTGTTCTGGGATTGCAAGAGACATAGATAATGGTCTCTGGTTTGTCTCGCAATATTCTTCTTATGAGCTTTGGATGAAGCCCAGCCCTTGGTGGGTCGACTATAAGGGTGTCATACTTTCTAAGGTTTTCAACGGTTTTGTCCTCTCCAACATAAAATGTGACATTAACGCTGTTTATTTCAGCGTTCTTCCTTGCCATTTCAACAGCAAAAGGATTAATTTCAATTCCTTCAACATCAAAGCCCTTTTTGGCAAGATAAATTCCAAACGTTCCAACTCCTGAATACAGATCAAGAACTTTCCCACCCTCCACAAACTCAGCTACCTTTTTCACAAGGGTAACAGCCTGATAAGAGTTTGTTTGAAAGAAGCTGTTTGGATGAATCAAATAGACAACATCCTCAAGCCTTTCCTTTATGAACTCTTTGTTCCAGAATTTTCTTGGTTCTCCGTAGGAGACATCACTTTTTGAGCTGTTAATACTCCAATATATCGAATCTGCAAAATCAAAGTATTCATGAACTTCCTCTGGGAGAGTACCCTCATGTGTAACCAAATTGATCATAAATTCTCCAGTAAATTTACCCTCCCTCATTACAATGTATCTCATGAAACCTTCGCTCTTTCTTAGATCCCATGGTTGTAATTTGAAATCTTCCATGAACTCCCTAAGTGATTTAAGTGCTCTCCTGCTCTTATCTCCAAAAACCTCGCATTTCTCTATGTCAACAATATCCCACCAAGTACCCCTTCTCCTGAATCCTATCCCCCCGGTAGAAATAACAACATCAATCCTGTTCCTGTGTCCGTAAATTTTTGGAGAGGGGATGACATCTACAGTATATCCAAGGAGCTTCTCTATTTTTTCGGCCTTAAGTCTTATCTGTTCATCATAGGGAAGATGCTGGAGCATGCATCCTCCGCATCTCCCAAAGTATGCACATTTTGGTTCGGTTCTAATTGGAGAAGGCGTTATTATCTCATATTCATGTGCAACAAGCTTTTTCTTTTCTCTATGCCATTTTTTAATCTCAACAATATCCCCAACAGCTGCAAAAGGAACGTAAATCTTATTTTTACCGACTTTCGCAACTCCAAATCCTTCCTCACTCAGCTTTTTGATTTCTGTTCTCATAAATGTGGCTCAATTGGGCAGTTTATAAATTTTTGTCGTTCGTACTATTGACAAATTTTATCCAGCAATGTTTATTAGAGTGGAATGCATAATATTAATGGTGTTTCTGGTATGCGCAGAAGGGAGTACATATATAAGCTTTTGGTTGTAAAGAAAAGAGCCGTAACCTTGCAAAAATTAAGTGAAGAGTTGGAAACTCCCATGCCAAGACTTCTTCAGACCCTTAAAAGCTTAGAATCTGATGGCTTGGTTGAGGTTTTCTATGGACAAGAAAAGGCTGCAATCATGGTTAAAGCTAAAACACTTAATGATTACATTGAAACTTAATAGTTCCAAGCTAATTTTGTTTTTCTTTGTATTCAAACAGCTCCCTGACTCTCACAAGCGGAATCAGTGTGTAGCCCTCTTTTTCAATGTTTTCTTTGGCTCCTTCCTCCCTGTCAACCACAACCATAATTCCCACGACTTTTGCTCCTTCTTTTTCAAGAATCTTTGCAGCTCTTAAAACACTTCCACCCGTTGTTGTTACATCCTCAACCAGAAGTACTTTATCTCCAGCTTTCACATCTCCTTCAATTTGTTTTCCAGTTCCATGTTCTTTCTTCTTCTTTCTCACGATTAAAAGTGGTTTTTCAGTCTCTAAGGCTAAAGCTGTTGCAATTGGAACAGCTCCAAGCTCAGGGCCAGCGACCTTGTCAAACTCAATCCTTCTCTTTTCAGCTTCGCTTTTCATGAGTTCTGCAATCAGTTTTAGGGCTTTGGGATTGGTTATGAGTTTCTTAATATCGATGTAATAGTTGCTCTCTTTTCCAGAGGTCAAAATAAAGTGCCCAAACTTTATGCATCCTTCTTCAAATATCATGCTGATTAGCTCCTCCTTCATTTTCATCACCAAAATGTTAAACTGGAAAAACTTTTAAAAAGAGGTAAACAGAAAAGCGTTTAAAAACTTAGCGCTTTCCAGCTTTCATTCTCTCTTGCAACTCATACAGCTGTGCAATTCTTTCCAAAGTGTCAGCATCTTCTGGACTTTTATCATCTCTTAAAGCCACGTATCTTGGGAATCTCAGTGCAAAGCCGCTCTCATATTTTGGACTCTTTTGAATCTCTTGGTATGTAACTTCAATTACTACCTTGGGCTCTATTTCTACGAATTTTCCTTTCTCTTTCTTTATGAGAGGCTTAAGCATTTTTGTGAACTCAATTAGGTCTTCATCTGTAAATCCACTGCCAACTTTTCCAACTGGGACAAAAGTCCCAGTTCCGGGATCGTAAGCACCAAGCAGGAAGGAGCTTAGGACATGTGCCCTCCTTCCTTCTCCCCATTCTGCTCCAATGATTACCAAATCAAGGTTCTCCATTGTTGGCTTGATTTTGAGCCACTTTTTACCTCTGTTGCCTGGCTCGTAAACGGCATCTAAACGTTTAGCCATCAAACCTTCATGCCCCATGTCGAGGGCTTTGTGATAAAATTCCTCAGCTTCTTCTGGGCTCTTGGTTATCAAGTTCTCCGCAACTTTAATCCATTGATTAGCTTCAACTATGCTCTCCAATTTCTTGCGACGCTCGATGAAAGGAGTATCAATTAAGTTTTCCCCATCAACGTAGAGGATATCAAATAAATTAAGCTCTAAGGGTATTTTCTCAATCATCTCTTGGATGTTGTACTTTCTCCTAAATCTTCTCAAAACATATTGGAACGGCCTTGGCCTTCCCTCTTCTCCAACTGCTACAAGCTCTCCTTCAACTATGGCTTTTCCTGGTTTTATACTCTTCCTTATCCTTTCAACGACCTCTGGAATGGACTTTGTAACGTTCTCCAGTCTTCTGGAATAGATAATTACTTTATCCCCGTCTTTATGGACTTGAACTCTTGCACCGTCGTATTTAATTTCAAACTCTGCTTCCCCTCCCATCTCGATTAAGGCCTCTCTGACATTAGCAGCCATTTGAGCGAGCATTGGCTTTATGGGCTTTCCGATCTGGATTGTGACCTTTGACAGTCCTTCATTTCCTTCAAGCTTGGCTATTTTCGTAACAAACCCAAAATCGCTTGTTAACATGTAAGCTCTCTCAACAAGCTCAACCCTAACTTTGAATGCTTCGGCTATCGCATCTCTCAGAAGTCCCTCAGCAACTCCTGTTCTCATTGTTCCGAGAATTGTTCTTGCCAAATACTTACCCTCACTCGGTTCAGCATCCATGAAAAGGTTTGCAAGATATTTAAGCTTCCTGTCTTGGCTTCCTTCCCCAGTGGTTTCCGCAACTTTTACAAGAGTTTTGTAAACCCTCTTTATTGTCAAAGGCTGGCCAAAAAAGCTTTTCTGTCTCCTTTTTTGGAGGGCTAATGCGACACTCTCACCCAAATCACCAGTGTCCTTTACCGAGTTCTCTATCCATTCTGCATTAATACCGGTTGCCATTGCAACTGCTCTAATAAGGAGCTTTTCACCAACCCCTAATTCCCTTTCATCCCAATCTGGAAAGACCTTTCCCAGAATGAGATAAGGCACAATTTCCAAAAGCTCCTCATCCTCAACTTTCTTGAGAAAATCAGCGACAAATCTTGTTTTTAAAGTCTTAAGTGTTGTTTTTTCCAGCCTCCTATATAACTCGGCTAACTCTTTGTACAGCATAACTCACCACCAATAAAAATAGGAAGTTAATGGATAAAAGCTTAGCCTATCCATCTCCCAACCTTTGGTCTTTCATTGTAAATTCCGCAGATGTGGTAGTTGTCTATAGAGAGATCTCTAAGTTTTTCCTGAACTTTGGGCAATTCTTCTTCCCTCAGAAGGGCAAAAAGGCTTTTTCCAAACATGATCATAGAAGAGGGCAGTTTTATTAGTTTGTCAATTTCCCTTGCAATCTCTAGCAGTTCTCCTTGCAAAAGTCCTGTATTTTCGGCGAAGTCCCTTGCGAGATGCATGAGATTTTTGGGAGATGGATTTTTAAGGAGCTTTTCTAAGGCTTTTTGCCCTTCTTTTTCTATTGCCGTTATAATGTCGCTGTCAAGGACTTCCTTTGTGGATAACCTCCCCAAGGGTACTGAAAGAACTTTGTATTCCTCGGAAAATATATTGTCAACAACACCAATCCCAGGAGCCCCAGCTTTTATCCTAATCTCAATTCCTCCGTGAATCTGTGCAATAACGTCTCCCAGACCGCCTTTGTTAAGGACTTCGTGCTTGTGAGCTATTTGTGCCACTTGAAGGAACGTTTTATTCTTAAAATAGTATCCTAAAGCTAAAGCTGTCCCCAAAGCTCCGCCGGCACTGTTGCCGAAGCCATATCCATTTGGGAAGTCAAAGTACTGCCAGATTTCTACTTCCCCCTTAAATTCTTGGGGAATTATCTCTTCAGCGACAGAGTAACTGATTACTGCTTCCTCTCTCTTTATTGGTTCCCCATTAAATGCTACGTGAATATGCCTCTCTAATCCACTTTCAACACTCACAAAAATATTGGTGCCTTTTGTCAGGTTAATCCCCGCTCCAAGAGAGCCAGCCAAAAGAGGATTTTCATTAAATTTAGGCACAAAGAATGCTGTTATATGCGCTGGAATGAAAGCCCTGATTAGCATTACTTCACCTCCAGAAAGAATTAGAGACTTCCCTTTAAAAGTTGATGGAAATACAAAAAGAAAGAGAGAGGATCACTCTTCAACAACATAAATTGGAACCTTTCCGTGCGGAATGCCGTATTTCTTGCCGTACCATTCGCTGAGGAACCAGTGTGCCGCGACAAGGAGGACCAACCCTATTGGTAGGAGCACTATCCATGACCTTATTCCAGCTGCAAAGAGCAGGTAAAGTATTATTCCAACGCTGGCTGCTGTTACTGCATAGGGAACTTGGGTTGTTACGTGGTCAATGTGATCACTTCCAGAGAACATCGAACTCATGATTGTTGTATCGCTGATTGGTGAACAGTGATCACCAAATATACCTCCGGCAAAAACTGCACCAATTGATGCGAAAAGCACTGGACCTGCTTGTCCACTTAAGTGATAGGCAAGGGGAATTGCTATTGGCATCATTATTGAGAAGGTTCCCCATGATGTTCCAGTTGTAAATGAGATGAACATTGCAACTAAGAAGATTATTAATGGCACAATTCCTGCACTGATACCGGCTCTTTGTGCTAAATCAACAACATATGGAGCAGTTCCAACAGCATCAGTTGCGCTCTTAATGCTCCAGGCTAAGAGCAATATCGTGTTTGCAATAATCATCTGCTTCATACCTTGAACTATTGTGGTCTCTGCTTCTTCTACTGTCATTATTTTGAACCCGAGCACCAGGAAGAATGCCACAACGACCATTGCAAAGCTTCCCCAGAGAAGGGCTAAAGCAGGATCAGAGTTTGAAAGCACTCCCATTAGGCCATCTGAGGCATATGTTTTGCTGCCTCCTCCGGTAACCCACATTCCATAAAGTGTTATAAAGACGAGTGTTAGTATTGGCCATATGAATGTGTGAACATTTCCGCCTTCTTTTGGCATTCCGAGATCGATTTCAGTTGTCATCAGAGGTTTTGCACCATCTCTGAGAACCTTTCCGGTTGTTCTTGCCCTATACTCAGCGTGAAGCATTGCCCCGTAGTGCCTGTGAGTGTAAGCAACAAGGAACACCAGAATAATTGCGAAGATTGAGTAAAATCTGTATGGGACACTTGAAAGCCATGCAGCGTAAGGTCCTAAGCTTATCCCCAAATCCTTGAATGAGTCTCCAATCAGACCAACCTCATAACCAATCCATGTCGAAACCAAAGCCAAACCAGCCACTGGGGCAGCAGTTGAGTCATCTATATATGCCAGCATTTCTCTTGAGACCCTTGCTTTATCTGTGAGTGGTCTCATGGTGTTACCAACGATAATTGTGTTTGTGTAGTCATCAAAGAACACCAGAACTCCCAAAAGCCATCCCATTAGTGACGCTGCTCTGCTTGTTCTTACTGTCTTTGTTAAAGCCCTTGCTATTGCATTTGCTCCTCCAGATTTATATATCAAGCCAACACCAGCACCAATCAGGAAATCGAACAGAAGAATTTTTGCGTTCCAATCATCAATTGCATTTCCCACTATCCAGTCCAATGTCTGGACAGTTCCTGTCACTGGGTTCCATCCTGAAACCATTACTCCACCAATCCAGACACCTGCAAACAGTGCCAGTATAACCCTTTTTGTCCATATAGCCAGTATAATAGCTACGAGAGGTGGTAGCAGAGATAAAACACCGAAGTCTGCCATCAATCAACACCTCCATCTTAAATTTGCAGACATTCGTTATTCGGTATGTATATAAAGTTTTCGGAAAAATTTTTGTCATTCTATTTATTTTCGAAATTTTATCGAGGTTTATTGGAGGTTCTTAAATGATCTTTTCTGAACCTTTCTGGACGTTTGTGAATGTCTATGTATTATGATGTAGCATCAGTAACATTAGCGAGTTCTTTTTATAAAAATTTTTCCCTAAAAGGCTATATTAAATTAGACAAATAACGAAAAAAGTTTAAAGCAAGTGTTTAACAAAGAAAAGTATTCGAAGATATTTGACAAAAGTAAACCCTAAACATTATCCAGAATTTCCCTTAGCTTTTTGAAATCTCTCCTCAGCTCCTCCTTAAGCTGGGGTCTGTACAAAGCTACTGCCGGATGATACATTGGCATTATTATGATTCTTCCAAAAAGGATTCTTGCTTCAAAAATCTTTCCATGTATTTTGCTTATCGGCTCGGGTTCAAACCCAAACTTTCTGAGAATGTAGCTCATGGAGTGCCTTCCTAAGGGGACAATTATTTTGGGTCTAATTATGTCAATCTGTCTATCCAAATATGGAGAGCAGGCTTTGATCTCATCTTCATTGGGGTCTCTATTATTGGGGGGACGGCATTTTACAATATTTGTAATATACACATCTTCCCTTTTCAAGCCAATTTCAGCTAAAAGTTCATCCAAGACCTTTCCAGCCCTTCCAACAAAAGGCAAGCCTTTTTGATCTTCCCAGTACCCTGGAGCTTCGCCAACAAACATCACATCTGCATCATAGCTCCCGCTGCCGGGAACAGCATTTGTTCTCAACATACCTAATGGACATTTTTTGCAGTTCTTTATTTTTTCTTCAAGCTTTTTCATGAGTTCGTCTTTTGCCACGCCTAACACCCAGAGTTCTTTGTGTTAGATAAGCTCTTAAAAGCTCGATCCATGCTGTATAATATCCCTTTTCATATTCATCTCTGAATTCGTGGTTTAGTATTTCCTCAAAATGCAATAGGAGTTGCTTAGCTCTTTCATGATTCACTTCCTTCACAAGCTGGACTATTAATGCATCAGTGTCATTATCTTTTAGTGCTGATATAAAACCATTTATGGCTTTTGTATATCCTCTTCCCCATTCATCGTTTCCTACCATTTTTGTAAGCTTTTCAAGGTGTGATTTAGCTTTATTAAAATCCCTTCTCATCAATGCTCTCAAAAACATCTCCATTCTCATTTCTCTTGCTGGCATTTTCTACCCTCCAACTTTAACATGTCTTCTGAGCATATTTAACTCTAACCTTCGTCCATACCTATGCAAGTAAATCTTCATATTTACGCAAAAGTTTTTATACCCTTTCGGGTAATCTAACACCAGAGGTGATTAAAATGGCTGAAATTACGGGTGAAATTCCAAGTGGTGAGAGAGAGTTTGGTGAACTCACCAAAAAAGTTCGCGATATCATTGAGTATCCCGAATTAAGTGAAGAGGAATTTCGGGAATTACTCACAAAAGCAAGCAAAGGCTATGGTGGTTCATTGCCGCATAGAACATATTCTCTCTGTCCAGAGACAAGGAAAGTTGTGCCCGCTGTGGTATGGGAGAAAAATGGAGTTGTTTGGATAACCAAGAAGTGTCCTGAAGGATTGATAACTGATGTATATTACGAAGATGCTGAAGTGTACCACAAATTTAAAGAATGGAAGTTTGATGAGAAAAAACTGACGAGCTTTAATGTGGAAAACAGCGGTGTTAATTGCCCATTTGATTGTGGTCTTTGCCCAAGACATCGCTCTCATACAAGCTTGCTTAATATCGTTCTGACCAATCGTTGCAATTTGTCATGTTGGTATTGCTTCCCTAAGGATGAAGAAGCACTCTTTAAGTTTGGGAATGAAGTAAGGTTGATGAAATTCGAAGGAGTTGCCAGAAACTTCTCGTTCGAGCATACCATTGAGATTGATGGATTCAAAGGGGAGTATTCCATTCCCAGGGATCTCTATGTGATAACCTTTAAGAAAGGAAAAGCGGAGTGGACAAGGGTAACTAAGTTCCTCAGGAGAAGGCACTCTGGAAGGATAATAGGAATAAGAACCAGAACTGGAAGGGTCATAAAGACAACGCCTGAGCACAAGTTTTTCGTTTATGAAAATGGAAAGCTTGAAAAGAAAAGGGCTGATGAGCTCAGGGAAGGTGATGAGCTACTACTCCTCTGGAACTTCAAATACGATGGGAGCATTGATGAGATAGACCTAATCGAGGCATTTAAAGCCCTTCCAAATGAAGAGAAAGAGAAAATATATGTCAGGAACATTGAGGGGCTTGATCTGTCTCCGCTCAGGAAGAAGTATGGGGACAGAATATATCATTGGAAGAATCAGAACTCAGTTCCGCTAAGTGCATTTTATGAGCTCAACACTTCAGGAGACTTTAAGCTTGGCAGAGACGCCACAAACTACGAGCTACCGTCAAAACTCAAGATAACTCCTGCTCTGGCAAAGTTGATTGGATACTTTATTTCGGATGGTCACTACACCGACAAGGACATCCGCATAACAGTTGGTCATGAGGATGTTGAGAGGGAGATACTTGAAATACTCAATAAGCTGGGGCTTCCCTATAGTGTTCTCGAATGGGAAGGGAAAGCAAAGCAGATAGTAGTTGGTAGCAGGCTTATGAGACTTGTCTTCAAGTACGCCCTTGGAATTCCTGAAAAGGCCGAAAATAAGAGACTGCCCAGGAACTTTCTCAACTTCCCGCTCGAGGCTAAAATTGCCCTGCTTAGCGGGCTTTTCAATGGTGATGGGTATGTTGTAAAAGGAGAAAGACATCTTAGCATTGGATATGCCAGCGTTTCAAGAGACCTCATAAGGGATTTAGTATACCTTCTCGCATCGCTCGGTATATTTGCAAGAATTTATACCGTTCCAAAGGAGAAGATGAAAGGGGCTAACCATGACCTCTACAAACTCTACATAGCGGGAACAGACCTGGTAAATCTCGTGGAAATGCTTGAACTCCGTGAAGGACACAGAGAGAGACTTGGAGAGATTGGAACCAGAAAACCTGCAAGGGTAACCCGTGTAGCGGACTTCTACGTTGACACCGTTGAAAAGATTGAATATGAGACCTACGAGGGGTACGTCTACGATCTTGAAGTTGAAAGCGAAGGACATTCCTTCGTCGTTGCCGATGGGATACTCGTAAGCAATTGCTTCTTCTATGCTAAGGAAGGACAGCCGATATATGAGCCAACTCTTGAGCAAATACGCACGATGCTTCGCAACGCGAAAAAAGAAAGTCCCATTGGGGCAACTGCTGTTCAATTCACTGGTGGAGAACCAACCCTTAGAGAAGATCTAATTGAAATAATTAAAATTGCAAAGGAAGAGGGGTATACTCATGTTCAGCTGAACACAGATGGAATTAGATTGGCTTTTGAGCCAGAACTGGTTAAGAAAATTAGGGAAGCTGGTGTTAATACTCTTTACTTAAGTTATGACGGCATGACTCCACAGACAAACTGGAAGAACCACTGGGAGATTCCCCTCATATTCGAAAATGTTAGGAAAGCAAATGGCCCCGGCATTGTTCTCGTGCCAACAACGATTAGGAATGTAAACGACCACGAGCTTGGTGCCATAATCAACTTCGGTCTCAACCACCTCGACATTGTTAGAGGTGTAAACTTCCAACCAATTTCCCTTGTTGGTAGGGTTCCAAAGAAGGAGAGACAGAGGTTCAGAATTACAATTCCTGGTGCAATAAAGAAGATCGAAGAGCAGACAAATGGGACAATAGCAAAGGAGGACTGGTATCCGGTCCCAACAGCTGGACATATAGCGCGCTTCTTCGAGGCCTTCGCTGGAAAGCGCTACTACATGACAAGCCACTTTGCATGCGGTGCCGCAACCTACGTCTTCCTCGACCGTGAGGACAAGCGCGTCGTCCCGATTCCACGCTTCATTGATGTTGATGGCTTCATTGAGTTCCTCGAGGAGAAGTCCGAGGAGATAGAGAAGTGGGGTAGCATGAGTAAGCTTAAGAAGCTCAAGCTTGGGGCCGAGATATTCATGAAGTTCAAGAGCTTCTACGACGAGAAGTACGCACCAAAGGGACTGGATGTTCTCGGTCTCATAAAGAACGCCTTCGTTCATGGCACCTACGACGCCCTCGGAAAGTTCCACCAAAAGACCCTGTTCATTGGAATGATGCACTTCCAGGATGAGTACAACTATGATGTCGAGAGAGTTGAAAGATGTGTTATCCACTATGCAATGCCTGATGGAAGAATAGTGCCTTTCTGTACATTCAACGTCATCCCTGAGCTTTACAGAGATAAAGTTCAGGCACAGTTTAGCTATTCTTGGGAAGAATGGAAAGCCATGCATCCGGACTGGGAATACAAAAAGGACAAATATGTAAGAACGAGAGAGTTTGTTGAAAAAATGAAGAACAGTGAAATTTACAGGAAGACGTACATTGAGATAAAGAACTATTTTGAGTGAGGTGATGTTATGAGAAAACTCAGGTTAATCAAACTCAAATTTAGCAAGATCACGCCTCAAGAAGCCATAGACTTACAGTACAAACTCGGTGTTGAACCAGCAACTTACAGGGTTTTCATTAATGGATATTCAAAAACAGGTATGATAGTTTTCGATGAAGAAAAGACCTCAAAAAAGAAGCTTTTAGAAGTGCTGAATCAATGGGCGCCCCAGATTGTTGAAGAAAAAGAGATAACAATAGATGAGCTTGTAAATTCCAGCATGAGCTGGAGGAATGTCATAGGGGAAGTTCTCTCCGAATAAGTACTTCTCTTGCCTCTTTGTATTCTTTCAGTTCTTCAGCTCTTGGAACACTCCATGCTCCTCTCCTCAGTGTAGAAAGCGCAGCAACAAGGTTTGCAAATCTGCCAACCCTTAGCAGTTCCTCTTCATTCAGCTCAAGATGTTTGAGCTTCCCCATATACCATAGAGCTGATAAAAGTGCTGCCATAAAAGCATCTCCAGCTCCTGTTGTATCCACGGGCTCAACTTTGTGTGCCAAAATCTTAACTTTGATTCCTCTATGTATCATTTCGCTTCCTTTTTCGCCTTTTGTTACTGCCATGAGCTTAAAGTCGAAATTCTCCAGGTCTACTCCATGGTTTTCTAAGAATGCCAGTTCTCCATCACCTATTTTTACTATTTCTGCAAAACTTAAGGCCTTTTCAATATCTTTTATCATGTCATCTTCTCTTCCACGCCATAAATCAAGGCGTATGTTTACATCATAGCTTATTGGGATCTTGCCCTTTGCTTTCTTAATCACTTCAAAGACAGTACTTCTGCTTGGTTCTCTTGCAAATAGAACACTTCCAAAGTGAAGCAAGGATGCTTTTTCGAGGAAAGAAAAATCTATGTCGTCAATTTCCAGGTTGAAGTATGCAACTCCATCATAGAGGATGAATTCTGGCTTGGCACCGATTAGTTGAACAAAAACAACGCCGGTATGTTTCTCCTTGTCAAACCTTATGTAATCTGTCTTCACACCTTCTTTTTCCAGCTGCTCAACTAAAAATTCGCCAAATGGATCTGCTCCAACTTTGCTTATTAATGCTGTGGGGGTTTTTAGTCTTGCCAGTCCTACGGTTACGTTAGCTGGTGCTCCCCCGGCGTGTTTTTCAAAGGTGCTAACTTTTTTTAGTGGACCTTCTTCTTTTGCTATAAAATCTATAAGGACTTCACCTATTGAAAATATCATTGTGCATCACCATGGAATTATTACTTAAGCTCGATTCTAACTCTCCCCCGGAAATCTTCTTCTTTAAGCCTAAAAGAAACTATTCCACTAAATGACTGCAGTTCAATTATATTTTTACCCTTTTTGATGTCGAATTTGTCAGAATAAGCATCAGTAGGAGGCAGTGTAAGGTCATATTCATAAATTGTTAGTTCGTTGTCTTTTGATGCATAGATAATTATGCGGGGATTTTTGTATCCATCAAGAGGAATTCCTCCAAATGTCCCTCCTCCCTTCTGCATTGCCAGTAATGGATATGTCAAAGGCACGGAAAAGGCAACTGCAGGTGGTTTTTCTTGCAGTATTTTTTCATCAAGGATAACTATGTCTTTGTTGCCTGTGTCGAAGGGTGTCGCATCAAGTGCACCCGTGTTTGGTGTTGTATTTGTACCGAGCAACAGCTTTCCTTTGGCTTTTTCCATGCTTGTAATCCTTGCACCAAAACTTCCAACTATCTTAATCATAGGTGGGGATATGTAAACCAAAACACTTGGTCCAACTATCGTGTTTGTTAACTTTGCAAAGTTCATTTCTTCGGGGGTTCTCGGCTTATAAATGCCATCATGGTGTGCGTTGTATGCTATCAGCAGCCCTCCATCTAAGGGGAGTGCATTGACCCTGAAAGGGGCATAGAAGGTGTAGAAGTCAAAGAGCCTGAAAAACTCAAATGGTTCATCGTTAAGTGGGTTTCCTACAAAAAGACCTCCTCTCACAAAGGCAAATGCTCTGTTGTATGCACTGCCCATTGCCCCAATATGAGGGTAAAGATAGGGATGTCCATCGACACTTTCTCCAAGTGGGAATCTCTCCCATCTTTCGGTAATCATGTCCAAGGCATGAATTTCTTCAAGGCCCTTTGTGAAGTTTTTTCCAATACCAAAAAATGCTGTATCATGAACTGTAGTCCCTTTTGGACTTGGAGCAGAATTGAGCAGTTTTATCTTACCCTTTTTTCTGTCCAAAGCGTATATTCCAAGGTTTTGATGCCCATCTTCTCTTGCCAGCAACAGTTCATCAGTGTAGGGATTGTAGATTATATCACTGACCTCCCCAGCCCAATCTGTTGGATGATGAATAGATTCCTTCCACACTAAGCGTATAGAGTCATTTTCAGTATCGTATTCATGCACATGGGAGTATTTGTTGACAAAATTTATTGTTGCTTTTTCATTTCCTTTTCCCTCATATACTGCAGGAGCATGAACCCATCCTCCAAAGTAAATGAACTCATCGACAACATCGACGGCATTGTATGTGTCTCCTCCAGATGTCGGTTTTCCACCGACCAGCTCAAATTCGTAAATTCTGTGTGAATCTTCTTTTACAAAATGGGCTTCCGCTTCAAATGCAACTGTGAAATAAAGAACTTCGTTGTGGTATCTTAAGCCAAAAATCCCACCACTTCCCCATTCAGGGCCATAACGTGGAGGAAATCTGTAATTCATACATGGTTACCTCCTTATTTTTCTGAGGAATTCCTTATATAACTTGACTAAATTCTCTTTAGGTTTTTCGTAGTCGTTTTTGGGAACGTTAATGGGAACATATTCAGTTCTTTTAAGGCTTGTTATTTTTCCTTAAATTCCTTTAGAACAAATGCAGCTGGTTTCGGGCTTCCATCACTTCCGAGAATACCAAATTGTCAAATGGAAGTTTATCCCACAGGCTTTCATGGCAATCTGAGAAGTTCCAGTAGAGGGCGCTGATTGTGCCTTAGGATATAATAAAAAGTTCGAGCTCTTGAACGTAGTTGTCTGGGTTAGGTCAGAAAAACAACGGGTAGGTAGAACGGTTACTTTTTTCTTTTGAAAGCCTTGGGGTGGGGATGCGGGGGATTCTAAAGCAA
>CAZTOS010000058.1:13129-14871 GCA_964615185.1 uncultured Thermococci archaeon | reverse complement strand
CCCATTTTTTGTATCATAGCCACATCGTGTGCTGCTTTCATTATGCTTTCCATGTCGTCTTCAATTGGAACAACGAAACAAGCGGAGAGCATTCCTAAGGGTCTGCCTGCATTTATTAAAGCTGGGGTATTTGGCATGAACACTTGGTTTGTCATTAAGCGGAAGTACTCCTCGACCTCGCTTTCGTACTCATCAAAGGCACCATTTTCGAGCATCTTGACAATCTCATCAATGCTGACCTTCATCTGACCCTTTTCTGCAAGCTCCTGATAAAGTGAGAGAAGCCTCTCAAAATGATACTTATTGAGCTTAAATCTTCCAATGCTCAGCTTCTTATCAAATTCCTCAAGGTGTTTCCTGTAGTAGTCTATTCTCTTCAAGTCCTGAGTAAATCCCCCTTCTTTAGAGAAGACCCTTTCATCATAGAGCAAATCTGGAATTACGGCAAGAATCGCAACTCTCTCAAACAGCTCACGGGGACTTTCAATTATCTTCCCCTCTTCATTTTTCATGAGATATCTGCTGGCTAAAACCCTTAAAGCGTTGATAGAAAAGCGCTTATCAATGTCATCAAGCTTGTCCTTGTTGAGTATCTTCTTCTTTTCTTCTCTAATTTCTGCCTTTTTCTTTCTGTAAATGATATAAGCCTTAGCGACATCAAAAAGACCGTTGCGCATTAACTCAAGCTCTACAATATCCTGGATATTCTCAATGTGAGGTATCTTTCCATCATATAGTTCATTTATTCTGCTGACGACGTCTTTGACAACTTTGTCCAAAAGCTTTTCATCCCTTACCCCAACTTCCCACATTGCCCTTTGTATAGCCCACCTTATACGTCCTTCATCAAAAGGAACGATTCTTCCATCTCTTTTCATCACTTTTTCAACTGCCATATAAACACCCCTGTCACATTATTGAGTGTTATTGTGTGTATTAGTAGAAATATCAGTGCTATGGATTAGGGAATCAGGGTAAATATACCTTGCCCATGTTTGGTTTGCCAAGATGACAAATATTATGGTGATACTCTGTCGTAAAAGGAAGGGGTAGAAAAAGGGATATGTCGGATAATTTATCCATTATTTGTGAACAGCTTCATACATTATCTTTAACCTATAAGCGTGCTTAAGCTCCTCTTGGCTCATCATCCTAAAAATCTGAGAAAGAGAACCTTTCAGTATTTCGCTGAGCTTTTGATAAAGCTCATAGCTGTGCTTTTCTCTAATGAGGGCTTCAAGGATCAAATCTTCTAAATCCTCTGGCTTAACCCTTTCATCGGTGAAGTAAGGTTCAAGACTCAACTCATCTATGTAGTTAATGACCTCGGTACCCTCCAGGGTGTTGTTTTTAAGGAATGTTCGTATAGTATTCCTGTGTCTAAGCTCTTCACTTGCCAGCCAACTGAAGTGATCTGCTAATTGAGGATTCTCATAGACTGCAAAGGTCTCACCGAGCTTGTATAAGTTGTAGAGTTCATTCTCCTGCCAAATGATCTTTTTAAGGAGTTCTTGGATCTCCATTTGCATCTACTCCCCTCTAAGCAGCTTATCCATCTTCTTATGCATATCTTCTTCAGCTTTAGCACGCTTATAAAAGAGGTACTGGTTAACCAAGAAATCGTAATGTTGTTTTTCATCTCCAGCAAGTGATGTGAAGATATCTGCATATTCTCTCTCCAGAGCCTGAGCGATAAACAAATACATTTTTTCAGCAAGCTTCTCAGAGCTTATTGCAGCCTT
>CAZTOS010000058.1:4254-13029 GCA_964615185.1 uncultured Thermococci archaeon | reverse complement strand
CATCTTCTTCGCCCTTTATTGCATAGCTAAGTATTTTCTCCAATGGTAGCTGGGTGACTTTTTGTAGGATTTGGTTAACTTTTTCTTCAACCTCCTTATCAATTTCAAATCTCTCCATGATGAATTCCCTCACCCATGTATTTGAACACTGGGTTAAATATTTAATCGTCAACGTGAACCTTTAGATATTCCAAGAATTCTTTTATGCTGGGCAAAACTAAGTCGGGCTTTATTTCGCTTTCCTTAATATCTTCCAGAGTGCTTACACCAGTTAAGACCATTATTGCTTTTGCCCCTATTCTTTTTGCAAATGCTATATCTGTGTCTAATCTGTCACCAACAACCCAGATTTCATCTGCGGTAAGCTTTTCTTTGACAATCTCAAAAACAGGTTCGTTGGGTTTTCCAATTACCAACGGTTCAACGTCTGTTGATGCTTTTAACGCTGCCAGAATTGAGCCGGCTCCTGGTAGGATGCCTTCCTCTCCCGGATAAGTTGTGTCTGGATTCGTTCCAATGAACTCTGCACCATTTCTAATAGCCAAAGTTCCATACTTTAATTTCTCATAAGTCAGTTTCGTATCAAGCCCCACAACAACATACTCCACTTCTCTCCATCTCTCTTTGGCATCCTCAACGCTTATTATTTCCCAGCCAATGTTGTTAATTTCTTCAACAAGCCCTTTGCCTCCAATCACAAAAACATTACCTTTTTTGAAGTGCTTCTGCAGATAGCGAGCTGTTGCATAACCAGAAGTGATGACCTGCTCCTCTTCAACATCAATTCCCAGAGCAAGGAGTTTTTTCCTATACATCTTTGCATTTTTTGTTGAGTTATTGGTGAGAAATACAAAAGGAATGTTTCTCGATTTTAAATAGTCAATCACTTCTTTTGCCCCTTCAATGGGAGTGTTCCCCCTATAAATTACTCCATCCATGTCAAATATTATTCCAATCATCATGAACACCAAAAGAGAAAGGAGAAAAGGGTTTAAAAACTCACTGCTCTGCATAGATGCTTAGGGAGATTCTTACTGTATCTGTCTGACATTCATTTCCAGCATCCTCTTTGAGCTTAAAGCCAACAGTGACTTTAAGTTGCTCTCCTGGAGTTAAGGATTCTTTGAGTAAAGAAATGGAGGCACCGTTAATTTCTTTCAGTGTTTTTCCAACATACTCATCGAGTGTATAGGTTTGACCGTCTTTTGTTACAGAAAGTTTTGTTATAATCATGTTTCTGCTTAGTTCTCCAGTGTCAGTAGTGTTGTCAACAAGAGATTCAGCCTCTGTCAGTTTTCCGTTTTCCAGGTCTTCAATGTTGAAGGAAAGCATTAAAGTTGAGACGCTTATATCACCGCTGTTTTTTACATAAAAGGTGAACTCCCTGAAATCACCGGGCTTTAAATTGGAGAAATCAAAGAGCTTTAAATCATTGTAAAATCTGCTTCCATCTTTGCTGATTTTGACGTCAAACTCTCCTGTTGAAATCTCATTCCCTTCTGAGAGGCTCTTATCGCTAAAAAGAGCGTTTCCAACTTGTAGTCCCGCTGCTCCCAGGATTGCGCCAATCAGCAATATTACTAACAGAAGCTTTTTCATACAACTTCACCTCTGTGAGACTTTACAATCATTATTAGAAATTAAAATATAAAAACTTTTCGTAACCTCTGATGGCAGCCGAGTGCAGAAAGCAACTAACTTTTAACTTCAATATTCAGTTTTAGGCTCAATATTTTCCCATCAATGGCATCAAGAATTCTTTGAGTTGCATTTGTTTGGGCATAGTCTCCATTTATTGGCTTCGGTAACGGTGGCTCCTTATCTTTGAAGAGCAAAAACCAGAGCTGCCATTTTCCAGGTTTATCAATGCTGAAAGTGTAGTTCATTTCCCACTGTGGAGTCCAGTTCCCCTCAATGTTCACAGGCTTGTGGGGCAGAGTTACGTTGAATCGGTCAAGAAGGTACATGTGATAAATATGGGTGGTGTTTGTGCTGAAATCATAGGTTAGGTTAACGAGCCAGACCTCAACATAGTAGGTAACATTCCTATATTCGTGATTAGCTATCCCCAAAATGACGGTTGCGTTCTCTCCAACAAATAGCTTCGTTGGATAATCAGCAGCTTTTCCATTTGGACCGAGAATATAGAATTCAGTGAACTTCTCTCCGGGCTTAGGATGGGTTATAACATAACCGAGAGTTGCAATTGAAGAAATTATTGCGATTATCAAAATTACCGTCAAAGCTTTGTCCAATTTGCTTGCCTTGTCCCATTCGAGATCTTCTTTGAGCTTTTCAACGTCAATCCTCGGAATCCAGGGATCAATGGCTTTTGCTCTCCTGTAGATTGCCAAAATTCCAAATATCAGGTTGAATATCGTTAAGCTGACCAATATCGGAATTAACCTTATTCCCCAAGGTGTGTAGTTCAAGCCCAGGCCTATGAGGGGAACGATTGCTATGCTTAATCCAAAACTCAAAGCCAAGCGCTCGAGGTTGTCGAGCTCTTTCTTATTTGGGAAGAGGGCAGTTATAAAGACATAACCAGGAAAGAAGAGGACAAATGCCAATCCTAAGGCTTTTCTAAGCAAGCTGTCTGGGAAAAATGCTATAAGGGAATCCAAGAGCAGTGACAAGGCAATGATTGTTATCAAATCCCAGTAATCCCTCCACCCCATTATTCTCACCCGGATAATACTTCATAGACCTTTTTCATGACAATTATTGCAAATATTATGAGGAGTAGTCCAATTAAAGGCTTCATGCTCTCTTTCTGCTCTTTACTGAGAAAGAGCCCCCCAACTTCCAAAGTTATGAGAAGGCCTATCAACGTTAGGGTTAAGAATACATCAACTGTCTTTGTAGCTAATGCAGAAATCAGTATCCAAAAGGAAAGAAAGAGTAAAATGTAATCCTCTACATCCACTCTCTAACCCCTCCAAGCTTCTTGGCTTTTATCTCGATTCCATGCTTTCCAAAGGAGAATTCTTCGCTCATAATAACTTCATTTGAAGCCTTTGACAATCCGAGCAGAATGGATGAGCATATTGGACACGCCACCTGATCGCAGTGCTCTATGTTCTTTTTGCAGATTTCTTTGTTAATGGGGGATATAATTATTCTGAAGCTGTTGTTTTCCTCCTCAATATACACGGTGTTGGCAAGTCCCAAAGACCGTAAAACAGCAGAAGATGCACTTTCCACTTCCTTGTAGTTTGAATTTTCAAGGGAATATTCCAGATGCTCCTCATATTTTCTGAGAAGATTCAAACCCAAGGGTCTGATGGAGATGCCCATCTGCTTCTCAGTGCTAACATTTGTCAGGAATACCGTTTCATCATCAAGCCTTCCAAGATCGAGGTCAAACTCTTCATGAAGTGGAATAAAAACTCCCCCTTCTTTGAGATTTTCATAGGGCGGTATGTAAAGGGCTTTTCCCTCCAATCCTAAATCATTCACAATTTTCTGGAGCATCTCTACATAAGGCATAACCAAATTATCCAGTGATTCCCGCTTTACATAATCGGATGTTTTGAATGTGAAAACGATTATACCCAAAAAAATACCCGCAAGTCCTAAATTGACCTGGGTCTGATTAGTATGCACAGCACCATATATCAAAACACCCAGGCCTATGAGGATTAAAACCAGACTTACTAAATGCCCAACCTTCATGTCCTTTCCCTTCCCTTCTATAACCATTAACTTTAAATGCTTATTGTTTTCTTTTGAAGTTGAGGAAAATGAAGAGAGTTTTGGTTTTTGCTATGATCATCCTCATTGCTTCAAGCGGGTTAGGATTGGCCTTAGATAGGCATATCCCCTATGAGATTGCAAGTGAAAACGATAGGGGCATTTATATTTATTTAAAATCAATCTTGCTGTATTCAGACATTGTTCTGAAAAATATCATAGATGAAAACAACGAGTCAGTAAACTATGCCCTGAAGCTGGAAAAGAGACTCAACACGACAAGGGAGGAGGTTGGATTTTATAAAACAATGGGAATTGAAAGCAAAATCGAAAAATACCTGCCTCCCTTCCTGAAGCTGGGGAAAGGAATCAAAGAAATCGCGGAAGGGCAAAGGATTTTCCTGAACAGCATTGAAAAAGTAAAAATGGAAAAGGATTATCATGCCTATATAAACGCCAGTGAAGGATTGGATCTCATGAAAGAGGGAATTTCATTCTCAGAAGGGGCTTTGGATGAAATAGATATGCTAAAATTCCTCGATGAGAACAATGTCACTGTAAAGTTGAGCACCACTCAGCTTAGAGAAAGGCTGGAAGAGATAAAAAGGATGTACCTTGTTTATGAAAAGATGCTTAGAGCTTATAAGATAATTCCTTCAAAATTGACCCTCCATGCCTCAAAGCTCAATCCATTTGTTTATGAGAACGTCACATTTTACGGATATGCCCCCGGATTTAATGAGGTTGGAATACACATCGGGAATAAATCGTTCAAAATTCCAGTTAAGGATGACTATTTTTCCTTTAATTATGCCTTTAAGCAAACTGGAAGTTATAGGGTCTTCGCAACTGGAATAAAGGGGGGCAAGTTGGAAACTTCAAATACCATCATTATAAACGTTTTAAAGATCCCAACAAATTTAATCATCTCATCAGGAAAGAGCGCATATGTTGACCAGAAGATTAAGGTAAAGGGAATTCTTCTGGATTATTATGGGAAGCCCCTTGGAGCTCAAGAAGTCCTTGTGAATTTCGATGGAGAAAAGTTCACATTAAAAACACTAAAAAATGGAAGCTTCTCCTTTGAAATAGTCGGGAAAAGAGAAGGAAAATATACGGTTAACGTCACATACATCGGAAACAAGATATATGCTGGAAGCTCTGCCTCCCTAAATGTTTACTTCATGAGATACCCCATTGAGATAAAACTGAAGACTGATAAGGTCGAGGCCAAGATCGGACAAGAACTCCACATCACCGGTGAGGTAAAAGGGGCAAAAAGACCAATTTTAGTCTCAGTCTATGTGGATGGTGAACTGTATCAGCAGTGGCTAACTAAAAACATCTTTGGCTTTAAAATAAGCTTCAACAACAGCGGAATTCATGAGATCTATGCCTACTTTCCTGGAGATAAATACTATGCCCCGGCTAAATCGAATCTTTTGAAAGTTAGCATTACCAAATATGGTTTTAG
Organism: uncultured Thermococci archaeon; assembly: GCA_964615185.1. GTDB lineage: Archaea > Methanobacteriota_B > Thermococci > Thermococcales > Thermococcaceae > Thermococcus_B. The sequence goes on along the minus strand of CAZTOS010000058.1, from coordinate 7,862 downwards.
GGAAATCGTGATAATTGCACTTGCGTTTGTATCTCTCCTCGTGATTTATGCTTTTGTGTCCTCCAGAAGAGAAAGGAGAGAAGGCATAAGCGATGAGGAATTTGTGGAACTCATAAAATCACTGGAAACACCGGAAAGTAAAGAAGAAGGTAAAAAGGTCAGGGGGCTTCGTGACATTTACAGAGAAATCTACTACAGACTGATCAGCTATTACAACTTAAAACCCACCTTAACCCCAAGGGAACTCCTAAGAAAGCTCCGAAATGAAAGCTTTTTCTACGATCTGAAAAGGCTCACACAGCTTCATGAAAAGTACTTTTATGGAAAGAAAAGATTGAAGAGAAATGAGGTAATTGAATACATAAAATCCGCTGGGAAGATAATAGTCTCCTTCATAGTGAGGGGAGAGCTATGAGAAAGATAATATACGGTCTGCTGATGGCCTTTGGAATATTCCTCCTCATAATGCCCCTGTCGATTCCAATTTTCAATTCAAATGCCGATTTCAGCGTCTTTAACACCAAATGGAACGGTGCATCAAGCTTTGGAAAAGTCCTCTATGAGAATTCCCAGATAATCCCAATCATTTCATCATTTAATTCAATAGAGCTTGGGGAAAAGAGGGGCACACTTTTAATACTCGGTTCTGACATGAGCTATTCCTCCCTTGAGATCATGGAGATCAAGAAGTTCTTAGAAAACGGTGGAACTTTGGTTTTAATTGACGATTTTGGAACCGGAAATGAAGTACTAAAAGGTCTAAATATAACGGCCAGATTCTCGAGAACGACTTTTATTGATGTGTTTTATTCCAAGAATTATCACTTCCCCGAACTTGTGAGGATTTTGGATCCAAAACTTGGAGCGGGAGTCGATAAGCTTGTTCTAAATGTTCCTTCGGTTATACTGAATGCAGAGGGAGAGATATACACAAGCAAAGTTGCACTCCTTGGGAACAATCAGAGGGAATACCCAATAATGAGTGAGCTGAAATATGGGAATGGAAAGATAATACTCTTCTCAGACCCAAGTGTTTTCATAAACGGCATGTTCAAGCAGAATGAGAAGTTCATACGGAATTTTGCAGAGTATATAAGCTCTGATGTGATCTATATAGACGAAGCTCATCATTCAAGCTTCAATCCATATCAAATGGGGACGCTTGTGATAAGAAGGAGTTTTGATAAGACCAAGGCGTTTTACGTTGTGCTTGGAGTTGCCGTGCTTGCTTTGGTAATTGAAAGCGGTTTTGCTTCCTCATTTGTTGAAAGAAGTTTAGCATTTTTATTCAACAAACTCTTTAAAGAGGAAGAAAAAAGCTTAGATGATATTATAGATGAACTGAAAAAAGAGGGTTATGATGAAAGAGTCTTAAAGAAGATTGTGAGAGAAATCCAAACTGGTAAAAAGTTAGGTGATTAAAATGGATGGAAGAGAATTCCTTGAAAAGCTCAAAAAGGAGATTCACAGTGCTGTTGTCGGTAAAGAAGATGTTATAGAGCTCTTATCCGTTGCTTTATTAGCTGAGGGACACGTGATACTTGAGGGAATTCCGGGGGTAGCAAAAACAACAATAGCCAAAAGCTTTGCAAACGCTTTAGGACTGAAATTCTCAAGGATTCAGCTAACCCCGGATTTGCTTCCGGCAGATATAGTGGGGACGGTTTATTACGATCAGAGGGATGGGAAGTTCAAAATTAAAAAAGGCCCAATATTTGCCCATGTAATCCTTGCGGATGAGATAAACAGGGCTCAGCCAAAGACTCAATCAGCTCTTTTGGAGGCAATGCAGGAAAGGCAGGTAACGATAGAGGGAAAAACACTCCTTCTGGAAGAGCCTTTCCTCGTGATAGCAACCAAGAATCCACTTGAACATGAAGGGGTGTATAATCTACCCGAGGCTCAAATTGACAGATTCATGATGGAAATCAAAGTTGGTTATCCAGATAAGGAGGAAGAGCTGACAATGCTGATAAGAAAGGACAAGGGAGATTTCAGAGAAGTTAAGCAGATATTCACAAGGGGACAGATATTAACGCTCATAAATCAAGTGAAGAGGATTAAAACAAGTGAAGAAATCCTCCATTATCTCTATGAGATAATCTCAAAGACAAGAAAAGATGAGAGATTATTACTTGGTGCATCTCCAAGAGCTGCCGAGCATTTGCTTTATGCCTCAAAAGCCCTTGCGTTCTTAAGAGGTAGGGATTACGTGATACCAGATGACATAAAAGAAGTTGCAGTCAACGTTTTAGCTCACAGGCTCATCGTCAAGGCAGAATATGAGATTGAAGGTGTCAAAAGTGAGAACATAATCAGGGAAATCCTTGAGGAAGTTGAGGTGCCCGTATGAAAAGGGAAGATGTGCTGTGGACTTTAGTTGGACTGAGCTTTCTTCACGGATATTTAGCGGGCAATGCATTCAGTGTCATCTTTGGATTGGGTGTTAGTGCATACATTATTTATTTCCAGAGAAGGTTTAATCCAAAAGTTGAGATTTCTAAGGTCTTTGAAGAAAGACTGGAAGAAGGAAAGAGAAGCAAAGTTGTATTAAAGGTTAAAAATCTTGGGAGTGCGGTTAAGGTCAAAGTCAGAGAAGAGGCTCCCAGGGAGATTAAAGTTGAAATCCCCGAGGAAGTTGTTTTAAAGCCAGGTGAAGAAAAATTCATTGAGTACTTTATAATTCCCGAGAAAAAGGGGGAGTACGAGCTGTTAACTAAGGTTTATGTTTACGATATGAGTGGGCTGTATTTTGAAGAGATAACCCTCGGAAAGTACAAAATTGAGGTTTTCCCCTCCGTGGATTCCATAAGAGAGGCAGCCAAGGAAGAATACAACATCAGACTTGGTGAGGTGTACAAGAAAAGTATCCTTTTGGGTTTGGAAAGCATGGATCTCTACGGATTGAGGGAGTACCTGCCAGGAGATGACCTAAGGAGGATAGACTGGAAAGCAAGCTCGCGTTTGGGAAAGCTGATAGTCAGGGAATTTCTGAAGGAGAAGGAGAGTGATGTTTACATTGTGCTTGACGCAACAAGGGAGATGAGAAAGGGGATAAAACGGGCAAAGATAGACTATGCTTCAACCCTGGCTTTACATCTGGCAGCGCTATTGTTAAAGAAAAACTACAGCGTCGGGATGATAATATACTGGGACGATGGCTTTAAGACCATTAAACCCTCAAGAAGAAGGGAGCAGCTCAATAAGATAAGGAATGCAATAAGGTTTAAACCAGAAAAAGGTCTGCTGAGCTTTAAGAGTAGCATATCATTAAAGCTGAGTGAAAGAGGGCGGAAGTTTTTAGGGAAGCTGTTTCCAAGAAAGAGGAGAGGCATTGCAGAGGCTTTGTTGAACATTAGGAGTCCCTCCTATCTAATACTCATAACAGATTTGATGAGCAACACTTCTCAGCTTTACAGATTAATGCTCATGATAAGGAAGAAGCATAAAGGAATAATATTATCTCCAAATCCAATCCTCTTTTATTCGGCTGAGCTCAATGAAGAAACTTTGAAGTTTTTATATGAAAAGTATTTGGAGAGGGAGAAAACTGTTAGGAAGTTCAATTCAGTCATTCCAACGATAGATTTAGGGCCAAGTGATTATTT
>CAZTOS010000058.1:0-4154 GCA_964615185.1 uncultured Thermococci archaeon | reverse complement strand
TTAGGAAGTTCAATTCAGTCATTCCAACGATAGATTTAGGGCCAAGTGATTATTTAAGGGAGATTGTTAGGAGGATGGAATAACGTTGGCAAAGTTTATGAATGCTCTTGACTAAACGGATTATAGAAGGGTATTTAGGTGGTATAAAAATGGGAGAAATAACGGTTGTTGTTCCTGAAGGCCTTGAAGAAGAGGCAAAGAGAATGATTAATGAGCTGAAAAGGAGAAAGAATATTTTGGACAAGACTTTTGGATTAATTAAAACTAAAAAATCTGCAAAAGAACTGAAGGTTGATTTATATGAAGAACTTTCAAGCCTTTATTGATTCAAGTGTCTTAATTGAGCATCTAAAGGGAAATCCCAATGCAAGAAATCTCTTACAAGAATTGATAACCAAAGATGGAGAGATTTTCATAAATGATGTTGTTACTTCAGAAGTTATTTTTATCTACCTAAAGATTATCTCAGGGAAAAGTGTTCTAACACTAAAGAAGAAGCCAGAGCTTGTTAAAAGTGTGAACAAAACTCCCTGCTATGAACTTTTAGGTCTTTTCAAGTTTTTAGAAGTTAACGAGTTCATTTACCGCATTTCTCGTGATTTAATTGATAAATATGGCTTGCTCCCAAATGATGCTTTGATTTTAGCAACCTGCAAGTTCTATGGGATTAGATACTTAGTTTCACTTGACGACGATTTTGAGTATCCCTGCAAAAGAGAGGGAATAGTGCTAATTGACAGCGTTGAAAAGCTGAAAGAGGAGCTTACGAAATATATTCTGGCAAGAGAGAATAAGAACACATAAAAGGGGTTATGCCAATGATCTGGCTGATAGCTTCACTCATTGGGGGAATGGCTTTCAAAGCATGGGCTGTGATATTACTGGTTGTGGCATATTTAGCTTCAAGGAAGAGCAGAGACTTTGCCCTGCTGATATACTTCTTCTATGGAATTTTATTGATCAATGAGGTTCATGTCAGAGAGCTTATCTCGTATGAATCCTTAAAAGCCCTGGCAATTATTGTCCCCTCAATAGCTGTGCTTAAAGAAATCTTGAGCGGGGCTGGACTTAAGGTAAGGTTCAGTTTACTCCAGCTAATCGGAATTTTTGTTTTAGCTGCCGGACTGCTGTATGAATATCTCTTACCGGTAGGAATAACCCTGCTGATTGCAGGGGAAGAAGAGTTGGGCTTCAGAGCTTTGAGAGATGTTACCGCTGGTGCACTGATACTGTTCTCAATGCTGTGGATTGTGAAGGTAAAATATTCGTATTTGTACACTCCCGAAGGTCAGGTTGCCATAGCCGCTGGGTTCGTGATATTGCTGATACTGAAGGAAATCAGGAAATTGAGAAAAGTAGAGTTCGAGCTACGGATTAGAGGCTAATCTCTTTCTGTGCCCCAATAGGTTCAGGGTTATCTTTCTAAAGACCACTTCAAGAGTTTTTAACTGCTTAAGGACACCTTACGGCGTCATCCCTCCCAACGGGGAGGGACACAAATGAAACCCACTCCAGAGGTCACCTTGGAGTGGCATCTTCGAAGCCCTATTACATTATAAGAGTTTAAAAAGGGTTTCGATCTATAAGGGGCTGACTCTCAATTACTGCATCCCCACCCCAAGGCTTTCAAAAGAAAATGTAGACCTACACAAAGCAGCAGTGATTTCTCTAATCCCAAGTTTGCGGAGCTTTTTAGGAACTCACTTGCATCCTTTAAGTTCTGGATGTGAAAATATGAAGACCAAGCCTTAGACACTAATTGAAAGTTGGATTATTATTTGTTCTGCTTAGGTTCTGGTGGTGTACCTTACATGTGCCCCCCTTCCAATTTTTCTGATGAGCCCTAAGTTTTCAAGCTTCTTTAGCCTCTCAACTACAGCCGGCTTTGAAAGACCAATTGCTTCAGATATTTCACCGCTCCTCTTTGGAACCACCAGGAGTTCAAGTATCTTTCTGTCAACATCATCCAAAAGCTGCTCAGTTCGCTTCTTGAATACAACCTCGAATTTGTTTGGCGAGCTCTTGAACTCTACACTAACAAGCCCGTGTCTTCTGCACTCTTCCCTTATCATCCTTATTCCATAGCCATATTTCTCTATGTAACCCGCATCATAGAATAGTTGACATAGGTTGGGATTTCTTGGCACGTGCTCTGGATCGCTTAAATCGACGCCAGGCATTAAACCTCCGGGGTTTCTGATTACAAGCTTGTCGGGGTATATAAATATCCTTATGTCAGAGGGAATGGCATAGTTTCTGTGGGCAAATGCGTTTATCAGTGCTTCTCTTACTGCTCTTGGCGGATATTCCGGAAGCTTTACCCTCTTAGTTCCTATGACAACCTCTAAAGTTTTGAAATGACTCATGAGCTCAGTAAAGACTGCATCTATAATCTTCCAGACCGGACCGATAAATTCTTTACTCCAAACCGGTTCATCATTTACAATCTTTACAATTCTGCACCCACTGTGGGGTATGAAATCTTGAGCATCAGTAAAAAACAGGACCCCAGCATTCGTGAGCTTATTTCCCCTAATAGCCTTTGCACTTCTCAAATATCTGAGCCAGTCTTCTCGCTTTATTTTTCGACCTCTGGCTTTTTCCATAGATAAGAAGAACCATTCAACGTATTCATCTTTCATCTCACCCAATTCCACGGCTGGGAACTCATCCCATGTTAGAACACCAAGCTCTGAGGAAAGCATGAGGATTTCTTGAATTGAAAGAGGTCTTATGCCAGAGCCTATCCTTATGTATGCCACACCGCCGATTGAGCATAGTGTCTCTGATTTGGGAACTTCCACAATGAGAACATTTTTGTTTCCAACTGCAACTGTCTTAGTCTTGATTTTTACTGGAGGGGTTATTGCCTGGATTGCGGATGAAATCACCTCAAGGTCTCTTTTAGGGTTGCAGCCAACAATTTTCCCTTCGTTGTTGACCCCTACCAGTATATAGCCACCGTTTGCATTGGCTAAGGCGCATATTTCTCTGGCAATATCTCTTGTAGCTTTAGTTTTGAATTCTATTCGTTCGTTCTCCCCTTCTTTTATCAGCATTATGAGTTCATTTACGTCCATGTTTACTGTTAAGTACTGTTATCTATAAAAACTTTACGGTACCGTTAAGTTTCTTGGGTTTATGATACTTAACAATCAGATCGAATTACGAATGAAAAGCTGAAAAACAATTTACTTTCACCACTTAACCATTCCAAAAAGTTTATTAACCAGCTTAACAACCAATAATGAAATGAGAATACTAACAGTGTAAGTGCATCAAAGAGAATGTTTTTTAAATAATGATGAAATCACAGGAAAGGAGAAAAGAAGATGTGGTAATGCCTCTAAAAGAGCCCGATTTTATCAGATAAAGCAGAAAAGATACCAGTGTATATCTTTATTACCGCAGAGCTGGAGATAAGTTTATCTGGTTGTATGCAAACATTTGGGTTTATAATCACCAAGGGGTATGGGAAGAGAGAAGATAATGGAGGAGAAGTTAATCTTAATCCACAACAAGGAGATGGAAATCCTTGACATCTGGTTTGATGATCCTGAGAGAGGTCATCTGTGAGGAGGTTGGAGAGGGAATTATCCTCAAGAAGGATGAAAACGGGAAGGTAATTGGGATAGAAGTGCTTTACTTTTCAAATGAAGACATTCCCTGGAATTCAAGGCCATCGCGAAGACCGTCAGAACATGATTGGATGAACGTTGTTGTTGGCTTAAACACTGCTGTACAGGCGTGAGAAAATGAAAGTTGTGGCATTAAGTCTTGGACTGGGTTGGTGAGAAAAATTATCATCTCCAGAGAGGGAAAAAGAACAACCGAATTTGCTGGATCTGGAAAATGGATGAAAACTCAATGAAGGGAGCTGTGGGACAACTTAAAAAAGTATTAACGTCTATAAAACACAAAGGAGGTGTGATTGTTGATAAAGACCAAAACCATATCCGTTGAAATTCCTGAAACATTTGAGAGGGAAGTTGAAAGGCTTGTGGAAAAGGGTATGTTCAAAGATACTTCGGAATTCATCAAGTTTTCCCTCATTAAAGCACTCTTGGATGTCTGGGACAAGCTGAAAGTTGAAAGTTCCGAGGAAGAATTTCTGGAGGAGATTAAGGATTTGAGGGAAAGACTGGAAAAAGAGG
>CAZTOS010000057.1:0-15144 GCA_964615185.1 uncultured Thermococci archaeon | reverse complement strand
GTAAAGGAGAGGAGCAGAGAAGAATACAAATCCGCTGAGTTTTAACAGCTTTTTTCTTCCGTAGATGTCACTTAAAATACCTGAAACAAAGTTAACAAGAATTCCTGTTACCGTTGATGCTGAAGCCACCAATCCAATTTCTCCTTTTGTTAGCCCCAAACTTTGTGCATAGAGGGGTAACGTAGGAGATTTGCTCATGGTTGAGCCAAGTATTGCAAAGAATCCAGCGATCATTATGAGATACAGTTTTTTCATGAAAGAAGCTTTTGGTATTAATGGATAAAAATCTTCTTGTATAGGCACTATGTCAAAGAGCGACTACTCAATAAACAGGGTCTTTTGTTTTTCAGCTTGTGAGAGATGAAAGAACCTCCTGTTAGGGAAAATAACGAAATTTTCCTTGGAGTTTTTCATAAAATCATACAAACTCATTGACATAAACTAATGCTGTAAACTTCATGTTCGATAGAAAAGCCGACAATGCTAAGGGTTTCTGCTTTTTCCAAACAGCCCAACTAAGTCATGGATAATCAAAAAGTCTATCAATCCGCTGATTCCAGCACTTAGAACTCCACTCATTAACATTAAAATTGAGAAAAATAAGTCTAAGCCTTTGTAAACCAGAGTAATTTTAACCGCCCTGCTCTCTCCTTTAAAAATAGCCCAAGCCAAAACAAAATTTAGCAGACCAAATGTTAAGTATATTAAGGAGTTCTCACTAACATAGTAGTACAATAAAAAGAAAGCTTGAAGAAACAGCAAATATACAGTCAATTTCATATTTTGCCACTCAAGTATCTTTCAAATATCTCAACATATTTAAATCCATCGTCAGGGAATATCAACACTGTTGTCCCGGTGTATTTGTCGCTAACCTTCTCCAGACCTCTTACGACAGCACCAGTCTATCAAAATATCGTCACTTCTTGCAGTTTTTATGGCACCTTTAGGTTATTTCAACAATCTGGTCAATTAAGTGTTTCTTTTAGAGCAATAATATACAAAAGTATGTAATTAACAGGAAGTTCCAAAAACTTCTTTATAAATTTTCTTGAATTCTCCCAGTGATCCTCGGATTATTGGATGCTTTGGTACAAATGGGCAACCTTCTTCAGGTTCAATACTTATATTAAAAGTTCCAATTTCCTTAGCAATACTCACAACTTCCTCTTTATCTAATCCAATAAGAGGCCTTAAGATTGGTAAATCAGTTGCCAGTGAAATTATAAGCAAGTTATCAAGGGTTTGGGAGGCTACCTGCCCTAAAGAATCTCCAGTTATAAGGGCTAATGCCCCGTTTTCTCTTGCTATCTCTGTTGCCTTCTTGTACATCGTGAACTTGCAGAATACACAAATCCATTTCTCTTTTTTCAGCTCGATTAGCTTTTCAAAAATAGGAGCTTGGTATTCATAAACATCAACGACGACTAATTCTTTCAGCCTTTCAGGGTAGAGTTCTTTCAGCTGCTTCCAAATTTTTTGGACTTTCCTATACTTGCCCCCATCTTGTTTAAAGTGGATTGGAATAACCTCTAATCCCTTCTTAAGCATCAAGTAGATAGCTACGGGTGAATCTATTCCTGAGCTGAGCAAAGCAACGGCCTTCACTATTTCAGCACCCCCTCTTTTTGGGTTCTTCTCCAAAGATTTCTCTGTAGAGCTTTTTGAATTCTTCCCAAGAGCCTTTAATCACTGGGTGCTTTGGAATGAATGAAACTTCATCCTCTGGAAGCGTTGATAGCTCAAAAGTGCCTATTTCTTTTGCTATTCCTATTATTTCTTCCTTGTCCAGTCCTATGAGCGGTCTGTAAATAGGTAAATCGCTCGCTTGGCTGACTATATACATATTTTCTAATGTTTGAGAAGCGACCTGTCCGAGGGAGTCTCCCATAACGATACCTTTAGCCCCAAATTCTCTCGCTATCTTATCAGCATTTTTGACCATCATGAACTTGCAAAAAATGCAGGTGTAGTTCTCTTTCCCAAGTTCTTTAAGCTTTTGGAGAATTCTTTCTCTTTCTTTTGGCTTGATTACGATTAAATCACTCTTCCCGCCGTAATGGTACTTTTTCAGCTGATTCCATATTTTTCTGACTTTTTCAAGGGTTTTTTCACCCATGTAAACATGGACGGGTATAATCTCACATCCACGCTTCATCATTAAAAAAGCTGCTACTGAGGAGTTTATGCCTCCACTGAGCAAGGCAACGACTTTTCCCTGCGTCCCTATGGGTAAGCCGCCAAAAGCTTTTATTTTATCAACAAAGATGTAGGCTTTGCCTTCCATAATTTCAACGCCAACATTTATGTCATAGTTTTTCAAATCTACATCAGCCTCTTCATTCTTCAAGATATATTCACCAACTTTAGCTTGAATTTCTGGACTTTTCAGATGAAACTCCTTTGTAATTCGCCTTGCTGTAACTCTGAACTTGGGCTTTTCCAAATTAAGCTCTCTCTTCTTTTTGCGGAAGAGCCTTAGAGCAGTCTTGTTAATTTTTTCTAATTCAGCATCAACTTCCATCGCTGGAGAAAGGGAAACAATACCAAATACCCGCTTTAAAACATCCACACTCTCCCTTGCTTTATTTGTTTTGACTATTATCCTTCCATGTTTCGCAAAGATACTTTTATAGCCAATTCCCTCGCTGACCAACGCCTCTCTAATGTTATTGGCTAATACGTTCTCAAACCATCTTCTTGTTTGTTTCGATTTTGTTCCGATCTCTCCATATCGAATTATCAAACAGTTGAACATACTCTCACACCGTGGGTAGTTTTATCATGATCTCTATGTATCTTTGGAGGACTGCGTAGAGGGATAGGGCTATTACGTAAGAGGACATTAATATAAGCTCATTCATCTCAAATATATGCATTGCGAGTTCTTTTGCTCTTGGAGAATAATCCATAACCGCTTTCATGTACTTTGCCTTCAGTTTGTGGTTTATTTCAATTCCAGCAATTAGAAGGATAATCCCGAATAATCCCCACATCTTACCTAAGGCGAGCATTAAAAATAGTGTGGATGCAAAGATTAACCATCCACCAATAAGACCCAGCAGTATCACAAACTCAATCATTTTTTCACCATTGACGTATTAATGGGTGGAGGTTTAATAAAAAGATTCCTTAAAGTACCCTCAAAACTTCATCAACATCCTTCTTTCTTTCTCTTGGTATAACTTTTCTTTTGGGATATCCTACTGTTATCAACCCCACAAGGAAGTACTCCTCTCCCAGACCGGCCATTTTCTTAAGCTCTTTTTCTATGTCCTCGAAGCATGCAACCCCTATGTAGCATGTTCCTAATCCGAGCTCAACAGCCTTTAGCATTAAGTTTTCAATTGCCATCGCAGCACTTTCTAATGAAAAGCAAAACTCCAACTTGCTGTATTTCTCATCTTGTAGTGCTTTAACATTTTTGTTAATGAATACCCCTAAATAGAGCGGGGCCTTGTACATTCCTTCTTCAAATCTTTTCAGCAGCTTCTCCATTTTTTCCTCTGGTAATCCTCTTTCAGTAAAATACTCAATATGTCCCTGCTTTATAAGCTCATAGATTTTTTCTTGAATGTCCTTACTTTTGTATGCTACAAAAAGCCAGTTCTCCAATCCGCTTGCAGTTGGTGCTCTTATAGCAGCTTTAATTAGCTCCTTTAAAGTTTCCTCATCAACTTCTCTTTCCTCATAAAATCTCACGGAAGTTCTCTTAGCTATTGCCTCACTTAATTCCATGAAAATCACCGTCTTAACGTTATGTTTTTAGCTAATTAACCTTTTGTGAACCAAAGGTTTAAGTAATGCCCTGAGAACTTCTTTTAGGTGGGATTCATGTATGGATGGAGAGGGAGGATTGGACTGATAGTTCCATCATCAAACACCACAATGGAGATGGAGCTCCACTCTGCCCTGCCTGAGGGTGTTTCCCTTCACACAGCGAGAATGCCGTTAAAGGGTATCACAGAGGAAGAGCTTTTAAAAATGAGTTCTCTTGCGGTTGAGAGTGCACGACTTTTGAAAGATGCAAATGTCGATTTAATCCTTTATGGATGTACAAGTGGTTCTTTTATAGGCGGAATTAACTTTGAGGCTGAACTTGAGGAAAAAATTGAAAGAGAAGTTAACATTCCGGTTGTAACAACAAGCACGGCTGTTGTTGAGGCACTGAAGATGTTAGATGCCCAGCAGATAATGGTAATAACCCCCTATACTGATGAGATAAATCAGAGAGAGAAGGAATTTCTTGAGGCTAACGAATTTGAAGTTCTTGATATTAGAGGACTTGGAATTGTTGATAACCTTCAGGTGGGAAAACTTGAACCCTATGAAGCTTATCGCATGGCTAAGGCAATGTTCATTGATGATGTGGATGCAGTTTTCATAAGCTGCACCAATTTAAGGACTTTCGATATAATTGAAGCTCTTGAAGGGGATTTAGGGGTACCAGTTGTTACGAGCAATCAAGCATCGTTATGGCTTGCCTTAAGAGAATTGGATGTTCGAGAAAAGATTCCATGGCTTGGGAAGCTCTTCATGGAATATTGAAGTATTTCTGTTTCTTCCACAGCTCAAATTGACATTTGTCCAGTAATCGCAGCGAAAACATTTTAAACCGAACTCTTAACTTTGGATTAGTACTCACCGAGGGTGATACCAATGATTGATGTTTTTCAAGATGCCCAAAAGCTCAGCTTATACTTAGCGTATAATATCAACGTGGATGCAATAGTTTATCTAAAAAGGGAACATATTGAAAAGCTGATCAACGAGCTTGGGGCAGAAAACATAAAGAAGAGAATGGAAGAGTATCCAAGAGAAATCAACGAACCAATTGATTTCGTTGCTCGTCTTATTCATGCTTTAAAAACTGGAAAACCTATGGCTGTTCCTCTTGTAAATGAGGAAATGCACACATGGTTTGATGAGAGATTTAAGTACGATGTGGAGAGAATGGGAGGTCAAGTTGGAATTATTGCCAACCTTCTTGCTAATCTTGATTTTAAAAAGGTTATAGCATATTCTCCCATTTTAGCTAAGAGACAAGCTCAAATGTTTGTTAACAAATCGAATCTTCTTTATCCTGTTGTTGAGAATGGAAAGCTGGTTTTAAAAAAGCCCATTGAAGCGTATCGTGAAAATGACCCCATAAAGGTGAACAGAATCTTTGAATTTAGAAAAGGAACAAGATTTAAACTGGGCAATGAGGTTATAGAAGTTCCTCATTCTGGTCGCTTTATTGTTGCTTCCCGTTTCGAGAGCATTAGGATTGAGACCAAGGAAGACTTAAAGCAGCTTTTGCCGGAAATTGGTGAGCTTGTGGACGGGGCTATTTTATCTGGATATCAAGGAATTAAAAAACGATATTCTGATGGAAAAGATGCCAACTATTACTTAAGGAAGGCAAAGGAGGATATAAGACTTCTTAAGAAAAACAAGGACATCAGGGTTCACGTTGAGTTTGCATCAATTCAGGACAGAGAGCTGAGGAAGAAAGTCATTTACAACATCTTCCCCTTAGCTGATAGCGTTGGAATGGATGAGTCAGAGATTGCTCATATTCTCAACTCTCTCGGCTATCCAAAGCTTGCAGACAGAATATTCAACTACAATAGAATTGAAGACACAGTTTTGGGTGGGAAAATTATTCTTGACGAGCTCAATCTTGAGATTCTTCAAATTCACACGATTTATTATCTCATGTATATTACTCACAAAGACAACCCGCTCAGTGAAGATGAACTTAGGCAGAGCTTGGAGATTGCAACAACACTTGCAGCAGCAAGGGCTTCTCTTGGAGACATAAAGAGTCCAGAGGACTTTAAAGTTGGATTGAAGGTGCCATATAACGAATATGGTGAATTCGTGAAGCTTAGATTTGAAGAGGCAAAGAGAAAACTGAGAACGAGGGAATATAAAGTTGTCATCATTCCAACAAGACTGGTTAAAAACCCAGTATCAACAGTAGGGCTTGGAGATACCATTTCAGCGGGAGCTTTCACAAGCTATCTTGCTTTGTTAAGGAGAAAGGGAATTTACTGATGTAGTACTGTCCAATGAACCAAAAATTTATAAATATTGGTACAGTATACTGTACCATGGATCTGGAGGACATAAAACGCTACATTCGCCTATTCCACGAGAGGGATTTGCCAGAGGTCATTGAGAGAGAAGTTCAGCCAGCTCTTGTCGGGGGAAGGGCAACCGCAATAATCGGACCAAGGCGCTCCGGAAAGACATACCTCCTGTATTCCATGATTGGAGTTGAGAAAGAGCGATATATTTACCTCAACTTCGAAAACCCTCTCTTGTTTGGAATAACCGGCAGGGACTTTCCAAAAATTCTCGACGCGTACTTTGACCTTTATCCCGAGAACATTGGGACAGAGATTATCTTTCTCCTCGATGAGGTGCAGAACGTCCCGGACTGGGAGGTTGGGGTCAGGTATCTCACGGATGAGGGCTTCAGGGTTGGGGTTACCGGTTCATCATCAAGGCTCCTCTCAAGGGAGATAGCAACTCAGCTCAGAGGTCGGGCGGTAACGTACACCATCCTGCCCCTTTCCTTCAGGGAGTTTCTGAGGTTTAAGGGCTTCCAAATTGAAAGACGCGACCTCTACGGCCGGAAGGTTCACAGGGTAAAGAAGCTTCTTGATGAGTATCTCAGGTTCGGGGGATTTCCAGAAGTTGCTCTTATGAAGGATAAGGTCAGAATCCTTGAGGAGTACCTGTCTGTAATGATAACCAAGGACATCATTGAGAGGCACAGAATTCGGAACATTGCCCTTATAGAAAGCGTTATCAAGCTGCTCCTCTCAAGCTATGCCAAGTACACCTCTTATAGCTCCATACACGGCTTTTTGAAGTCTGAGTTTGGGACATCGAAGACGACCGCCCTCGAATACCTCAAGGCCCTTGAGGATTCGTTCTTTGTCTTCTTCCTGCCAAAATACGCCCGTTCCAAGAAGGAATCCCAGAGAGCACCCAAGAAGGTCTACCTTGTGGATACGGGATTCTCACTGTTCTCACGCAAAGACATTGCGAGGGACATGGAGAACACCGTTTTCCTTGAGCTGATGAGGCGCAGGTACTACCGCAACTCCCTGCTCAAGATTTACTATTACGGCGGCTCCGGGGAGAGAGAAGTGGACTTCGTGCTCGTTGAGTCTGGAAGGGTGGTGGAGCTAATTCAGGTCACTCAAAATCTGTCTGAGAGCAAAGATAGGGAAGTCCTGGCTCTTGTCGAGGCTGGAAGAAAGCTGAGATGCAGAAACCTCACCATCGTAACGCTCGACGAGGAAAAAGAGATGGAAACCGCGTGGACAACGGTGAAGGTCGTTCCGCTGTGGAAGTTTCTGCTGGATATTGGATGAACGTGATAGACCAGAATGGGTGCTAGAACCCTCTGTACACACCTTCATCTGTTTTGAGCTTTAAAGTGAAAATCTCTCCAGCTCTTTCCATCGTGTAGTTCCTCACTCCCAAAGGTGTTTCCATTTCAAGGATTATGCTCTCAGCTTTTGCCCGAATCTCGCGGTCCTGCTTGGTTAATTTTGATGTTTTGAATTTCGGGCTTTAAAGGTTGATGCGAAATTGAAGGGCTCTGCAAACCCGTTGTGGGACTGTTTCCTTTTTCAGTACATCCCAATGCAAAGGTTATTAGGAATATCAAAATCACAACCCCAATAATCCTCAAAGCCACCATTTCAAAACTCAAAAATAAAATAAAAATTTCGATTGCTACTCAATCAAACTCTCAATCAGCCTTGCTTTTTCTTGTGCTCTCCTTAAGTGTTCAACGGTAACCTTAGTGTAGATTTGGGTCGTTGAGAGGTTTGAATGTCCTAAAATTTCTTGAATGATTCTAATATCAATCCCATTTTCAAGCATATGAGTTGCAAAGCTGTGCCTGAGCATATGCGGTGTAACTTTAATTCCGGCTTTTTTCCCATATTTGTCAAGGATGTACCATACGGTCTTTGGTGAGAGCTTGTCTTTTTTATTCCTTCTTTCTTCAACAAGTAGATATTCACTGTTATCATTTCTCATTTTTAAGTAATCTTCAATTTCCTTGAGGAGAGCTTTTGGAATAGGCACGATTCTGTCTTTTGCCCCTTTTCCACCTCTGACGATAATTAAAGAGCGTTTAAAGTCAATATCTCTAATTTTCAAGTTACAGAGTTCGCTGACCCTAAGTCCAGAACCGTAGAGCAGTAACACAATAAGCCTATCCCTTTTCCTTGTTGGTGGAATTGCACTCAGGAGTTTTTTAACTTCCTCCTTTGTTAGGCTTTTTGGCAAACTTCTGGGAACTTTTGGAGATTTAATTTTTTTAGCCTCCTCTTCGAGTCCTTCAAATCTGAAATAAGCTTTTAAAGCCTGAACAACAAGATTTAAACTTTTATTTGAATATCCACTCTTTTTAAGCATTGCCAAGAAGCGAAGGGCAGAGCGGGCATTTAAGTCATTTCCCTCTTCTAAAAACTTCCTCACGTAATAGGAATACATTCTAACTGTATTCTGACTCTTGCCTTCCAATTCAAGATACATTTCAAATTCTTCAATCGTGTCCATGATTCATCACGAAAAAAGGGGATAAAGGGTCAAAGCTCTTCTATTTTTTCATGAAAGGCCTCGGTTTCTTCTATTTTCTCGCTTTCTTCAGTTTTCTCTTCTGGTTTTTCCTGCTCTTCCGGTTTTGCAATTGTCATGGTAAGGTATACAATTTTTAGGAGTTCTTCAATCAGTTTCTCTTCCTCTGCATAGATGTATCCTTGACCGACAATTACCCTACCTTGTAACCCGAGCCTTTCAACGGCTTCCCCTATGATTTCTTCGTCTGGAACCTCTTCTGCTGGGAAAATCTGCTTCCATGCATCTTCAATCCTAACTAAATTGCTCCTCTTATCAAGAAGTATCTTTAGGTTTTCATTTTCATCCTTTAACCTCTGATATTCCTGCCTAAGTTCTTCATAGTTCTGCTCAATTTCCTGGAGCTGACTTTCAAGCTTCTGTTTCTCTTGTTCAAGCATCTCATATTTTCCTTTCAAGTCAAGCAACTGATTTCTGAGGGCCATGTATTCTGGGAGAAGTTGCAGACTCTTCAATCCTGCTCTCACGAGAGTATTTTTGAGCTCTTTCCTCACAAGCTCGACATCTATGTGCTCCAAGTCGTGTCCTAGTGGGATTTTCATTCTTTCAACATGTCCAACTAATTCGCTGAGCTCTCTGAAGAGCCTGTCTGCAAGTTCTCTTCCAACTCTATCGGCGTCAGTTGCTATTATAAGCAAATCTGCTCCAGCTGCTGCACTTTTTGCAATTTCTAAATTCGTCGTTGGAATTATTGAGGAAATCGTTATGTTGTATTCACTTCCTAAAGCAAGACCTTGCAGAGCTTTGCTAACAACCTCAACGTCGCTCGCACCTTCAACTAAAATTCTAACATCCACAATCGTCATTCCAGACACCTCTTTAAGCTTGGGGGTGTTACCCCCTAAGGAGTGTTAAACTCTATGGGCTTTAAAAACTCTCCTAAATTTCAACCTCAAGATTATCCCTCTCAAGAACAACTTCCCCTGAGGGTAAGAGAGCTATACTCAAGGCTTTTATTTCAACTCCTCTATCTTTTGCTTCCTTTAAAAGCCTTGCAATTTCTGGGTCCCCTTTAGCATAAGGCTTAAACCTCTTGACATCTGGCAGAGCTCCAATAAAAACAACCATTGTCCTTTTGCCCTCCTCTCGGAGTTTTATGAGCTCTCTGATGTGCTTCTGACCTCTTAAGCTTGGACAGTCGGGATACATTGCATATTCCCCTTCCCTGAGAACAGCACTTTTCATTTCAATCCAGATTTCTTCTCCATTACACTCCAAAAGGTAGTCCAGTCGAGAAGCCCCAATTTTGACTTCCCTCTTTTTAATGTGGCAATCTCTCAGCCATGAAATTAATCCAAGCTCGATAATCCTCTCAAATGCCCTCATTTGAGTTCTTGTATCAATTACTGCACCTTTAGAATTTCTATCTTCAAAAGCAACTAAAACAAAGTCTGTTTTTCCTCCTTGTTTTGGAGTGCAGAAGCACTTTCTACCTTTAACCATAAATTCCTCCAAGCGTCCAGTGTTTGTTATAAGGGTTCGCTTAACTTCACCGTTTATTCTGACCAATCCAACGAATCTGTTTATTCTCTCAATGAACTCCCCTTCAATAATGGGAAGCTTTAGGAGTATCATAATAAACAGCATAAATTTTTTCATTGAAAAGATTTTTGACCAAAAATCTTAAAGTGATATATGCAAATAATTTCATTTAGGTGATTGGTACGGAGGATATTAGTGTTTTAATAGAAAAGTGGAGGAAAATTTACAAAGAGGAGGTTAAAAGCAAAAAGAAACACAGAGAAGAGATTAGACTAACCCCAGAAAATTACTTTAATGTCGTACGTCCGTTTTTCGTGAAAATCTCTCCGGAGGACAGGAAATACGTGAGAACATTCAGAATGATTTTGTATGGCATGCTTGAATACAGCCCATCTTTGAGGACTCTAATTTTGAGGGGTGCTGGATATAATTTAGCTCGCAGATTGATAGAAACCGGAGAGATTAGGAGCATTGATGATCTGCCAAAAGTGTTTCTAAATCAAAAAATAGGGCTTCTTGATATTGTAGATGAGTCATTCAGCAAGATGAAAGTGAACATATATGAGTGTATCAGTTGTTACCGAGCACCTCCTATTGGCAGAATCCTATGTGACTTTGAAGCAGGGCTTATTCAAGGAGTTATGGAAGAACTCGTTGGAAAGAATGTAACTCGTGAAATCTACTGCTGGGGACTTGGCAACTCCTTCTGTGGATTTGAAGTAATATTTGAGTGAGGAATATGGGCATCTTAGCAGTTCAACCTTCAAGCAAATGTGACGGTAGTTGTCTGATATGTCCCTGGAAAGAGAAATTTGGCTGTGCCGGGATAATGCTTCCTCTTGAGGCATTGGAAATACTCACCTCTCACCTTGAGGATTTTAAATTTGATGAGGGGCTTTTGATATGTCCAAATCCCCTCCTTCATCCAAAGATTGATGTCATAATCCGGCAAACTATGGAACTCTGCAGAAAGCTTACCCTCTTCATTCCAGTCTCTGTTTCAAGAAATTTCCTTCACAAAACTTCCCTTGAGAACGTTGATTTTATTTCTCTAATTACACCCTCTTATAAAGATTTAAAGTCAAACCTTCAGACAGTAAAAATGCTCCTTTCTCAGGGTATAGACAACCTTGAGGCGTATATTTTGCTGGATTCCAACTCTGACTTTGCTGAAATCCTTTCAACAATTGAAGTATGCAAAAGTTATGGGTTAAAGATAACGTTAGGACCAAAGCTTTATGCATCTCCATATGCAGATAAGTTTCTTGAAAAAATTGCGAAAAAAGAAAACGTTGAAATTGGTCTTCATTATGGAAAGAAATATTTCTACAATGCCATTAAAGTCTTCATAGACAATTATCCAGTAACGCTACTGACCTCTCCAAGTGCTGAGAACTGTAAAGCCCTGTACTTGAATCCATATGGGAACTTCTCAAAATGCCCACTTTCAAGATTTGAAGTGAATTATAAGAGAATAACAAGAGAAGATCTAAGAAAAATGCTCTTTTCACCCTGTGCAATAAATCGAAACGTCGTTGGACTTTCACCTAAGATACGGGTCTCATTCGTGACAAAAGAGGGTGTTGAGATCCCTGGGGAGATTTTGGAACTTTTGGAACTAATTTCCCAGGTTAATTCATTTAGAGCTGCATGTAAAGCTCTTGGGGTTTCTCCTTCGACGTATTGGGAAAAAATAAGAAGTCTCGAAGAAAAACTGGGCATTTCTCTGATTATATCTGTCAGAGGGGGCAGGAAAAAAGGAATAACAATTCTAACAGAGTTTGCTAAAGACCTCCTAAAGGAGTACAGGGAAATAAGAGAAAAAGCAATAGTATCACTTTATGAATACTGAAACGTGTTTCTGTGCATGAACAAATTAAGGAATTTTTGAGTTATTTGCCGAACACGGTCTCCTTATTAATCTCCTTTGTTTACCTAACTCTTGAGGTGATAGCAATGTCGCTTCTTGGAACAGATTTAGAGAGACCAACAATTTACATTGATCCAAAGAAGTGCATGGGATGCAGGTCTTGTGAAATAGCATGTGCAGTGGAGCATTCAATGAGCAAAACATTATTCGGAGCAATCTTCGAAAAACCAACGCCCAAACCAAGACTAAAGGTCGTAGTTGCAGATTTCTTCAATGTTCCGCTGAGATGTCAGCATTGTGAAGATGCTCCATGTATAAAAGTCTGCCCAACTGGAGCAATAAAGAAGAGCGAGGAGGGCTTTGTAATACTCAATGCCAACAAATGTATTGGTTGTTTGATGTGTGTTATGGCATGTCCATTTGGACATCCGAAATATGAACCAGAGTACAAGGTTGTTCTAAAGTGCGATTCATGCATTGAGAGAGTTAGGGAAGGCAGAGAGCCGGCATGTGTAGAGGCTTGCCCCACCAATGCATTGAAGTTTGGAACCCTTGAAGAAATTCTTAATGAGATTAGAAAAGAAAGAGCGGAGGAACTAACTTCGGGCTTGAAAGTTCCGGGCATTGTATACGTGGAGCCAGTTGTTAAGGAAAAGAAAAAGGAAGAGAAAGTCAGTCCGATGGATGTTTATACAGCTTACTTAGAGGTTAAGTGGTATTGAGGTGGTTGAGATGGCGGAATACATAAAGTTTAAGGTTCCTGCAAAGCAGGTTTCCGAAACCAAGGGAGTTGCTGACCTGATTGAGAAGGCTGAGGAGGAGGGTGTGAAGACTGCTTGGCACCGCTTTTTAGAACAGCAACCCCAATGTGGCTTTGGTCTTCTGGGAGTGTGTTGTAGAAACTGTAACATGGGTCCATGTAGGATTGACCCATTTGGCGCTGGGCCAACCAGAGGTGTTTGTGGAGCAGATGCTGATACAATAGTTGCAAGAAACCTTTTGAGGATGATTGCAGCTGGTGCTGCAGCACACAGCGATCATGCAAGAGATATCGTTCATGTGTTTAAAGGAGCAGCAACGGGGGAGTTCAAGGGGTACAAGCTGACTGACGTTGAGAAGCTTAAGGGGTTAGCTCAAGCTTTGGGAATAGATGTAGAAGGGAAAACTGAGAGTGAGATAGCCTTAGAAGTTGCACACATCTTAGAATGGGAGTTTGGAAAGCCTGATGATGAGCCAATGAGGCTACTCATGGCAACGGCGCCTAAGAAGAGGATTAAAGTGTGGGAGAGGCTTGGAGTCCTGCCAAGAGCAATAGATAGGGAAATTTGTGAATGCATGCACAGAACACATATAGGTGTCGATGCAGATCCAGCTTCACTTCTCCTTCACGGCGTTAGAACAGCATTGGCTGATGGCTGGAGTGGCTCAATGATGGCTACTTATCTAAGCGACATCCTCTTCGGAACACCAAAACCGATTAAAACTGTTGCAAACTTAGGTGTTCTCAAAGAGGATTATGTGAATATAGTTGTTCACGGCCACAATCCAGTGCTCTCAATGAAGATAGTTGAAGTCGCTCAAAGTGAGGAGATGCAGAAATTGGCCAAAAAATATGGGGCTAAGGGAGTAAACGTTGTAGGAATGTGCTGTACCGGAAATGAAGTTTTGATGAGACTTGGTATTCCTCCGGCCGGAAACTTCCTGATGCAAGAGTTAGCAATAATAACAGGTGCTGTTGAGGCCATGATTGTGGATTACCAGTGCTTAATGCCTGCATTGACTGATGTAGCCGGCTGTTATCACACAAAGATAATCACAACCGAACCAAAAGGCCACATACCTGGAGCAGTGCACATAGAGTTCAAACCAGAGAAAGCAGATGAAATTGCCAAGGAGATAATCAAAATCGCAATTGAAAACTTCCAGAACAGACCAAAGGAGAGAGTTTACATTCCAAAACACAAGAGTGAAGTCGTTGCAGGCTTCAGTGTCGAGGCAATTCTTGAGGCTTTAGGAGGAACCCTTGAGCCTCTCATTAATGCACTTAAAGAGGGGACAATTAAAGGAGTTGTTGGAATCGTTGGGTGTAACAATCCAAAGGTTAAACACAATCACAGTCATGTAACAATAGCCAAAGAACTCATAAAGAGAGACATTTTGGTAGTTGGAACTGGTTGCTGGGGAATTGCTGCAGCAATGGACGGTTTATTAACACCTGAAGCGACAAAGATGGCAGGAGACGGACTTAAAGCTGTGTGTGAGGCACTTGGAATTCCACCATGTCTGCACATGGGAAGCTGTGTTGACTGTTCAAGAATCCTGATTGTTCTTGGAGCTCTGGCAGATGCATTGGGGGTTGATATTCCAGACTTGCCTGCAGCCGGCTCTGCTCCGGAATGGATGAGTGAAAAAGCAGTATCAATCGGAACCTACTTCGTTGCAAGCGGTGTGTTCACCCACTTAGGAGTAGTTCCACCTGTGCTTGGAAGCCAGAAGGTTACAAAACTCCTCACGGATGACATTGAGGATCTCATTGGAGGAAAATTCTACGTTGAGCCAGACCCAGTAAAAGCAGCGGAAACAATATACAATGTGATAATTGAGAAAAGGAAGAAGCTTAAATGGCCTGTTTGATTTTTCCTTTTTGGTTTTTAATTTTGAAAAAGCAATTATAGAAGAAGCACGATTTAATCATTGGGGGCACTAAAATGAAGATACTCGTTGCTGGAAAAGGGGGAGTTGGAAAAACTACAATTTCGGCTTTATTGGCCCATATCTTGGCCGACAAAGGGTATAACATATTGGCTTTAGACACAGATTCAGTCCCCAATCTTGCTCAAAGTTTGGGAATCCCATTCGAGGAAGCTTTAGAAATTGTTCCACTTTCGCGAAATGAAAAGCTTGCAGAGGAAAGGACCGGAGCAAGGCCAGGTGAGGGCTGGGGAGTTCTATTCTCGCTAACCCCGAAGGTTGATGATTTGGCCGACCAATACGGTATAGCAATAAAGCCAAATTTAAAGCTTGTCGTTGTTGGAAGCATAGAGCAGAGCAAAGAAGGTTGCCTGTGTCCAGCAATAGCCCTTGCAAGAGCTTTTTTAATGCATGTCTTGCTTTCTGAGAGGGATATTGTGATTGTAGAC
>CAZTOS010000056.1:0-15204 GCA_964615185.1 uncultured Thermococci archaeon | reverse complement strand
ATGCTGAGGGAAGGGTTAGAAGAGAGCGGAGAATTGAGTTCAAAGTACCGGCAGACAGGATAAGAGATTTTTTGACCCTACTAAAAGAAAACAACTTTGAGCTCATGCTTCAGATAACGGTGGTTGACTGGCTAAAAGAAGGGGAATATGAGCTGGTTTACCAGATGTGGAGCATAACCCACAGAACTCATGCAATGGTTAAGATGAGGATTCCAAGGGAGTTAGATAAGGCAAGGATGCCAACAGTCAAGGATATTTACCCAGTTGCAGAAACCTATGAGAGAGACGCTCATGACTTCTATGGAGTTTACTTTGAGGGTAATGAGAAGATGGAGATGCCTTGGATTCTTGATGATGCAGAGCAAGGACTGTTCCCACACAGAAAGGACTTTGACATGCTGAGCTATGTCAAAAAGAAATACAAGATTTTGGACAGATTTGATGAGAACAAAGACAATTACGTGATTTGAGGTGAGAGAAATGGTTTCACAAAGCGAACTTATTAAAGAAGCGAGAGAAAATGGCATGGAGCTTTTACCCCTCGACAAAGATACTTATGAGTTGTTCTTCGGTCCTCAGCACATGGCCACTGAAAACTTCAGCATAATCCTCAAAATGGACGGTCATAGGGTTGTTAAAGCCATAGCAAATCCTGGATTTTTGCACAGAGGATTTGAAAAGTTAGCTGAACTCAGACCCTGGTACACAAACATCGCCCTGCTCTTAAGAATTTGTGTCCCAGAACCAGATGTTCCAGAGGCAATTTACTCAATGGCTGTTGATGAATTGATGGGCTGGGAGGTTCCGGAGAGGGCACAGTGGATTAGAACGACAGTCTTGGAGATGGCAAGGGTTTCTGCATACTTATTCTGGATAATGGGTCTCAGCTTCAAGCTTGGTGTTTATACTGCTGGTCAGTGGGCTGCAGCTTACAGAGAAAGGCTCATGGCGCTCTTTGAGGAGCTAACTGGGGCAAGTGTTTATCACATTTACACAAAAATTGGCGGAGTTAGAAGAGACATTCCTGGGGATAAGTGGCTCCGTCAGCTGAAGGATACGGTTGAATACATAAAGAGCAAACTCCCCGACTTTGATCACCTCGTTTTCGAGAACTACATAACATTCAAGAGAATGGAAGGAATTGGTGTTATGGATAAGAAGTTTGCGCTGGCTGAGGGAGTGACTGGGCCAAACTTAAGGGCAACGGGCGTTCCATATGATGTAAGGAGGATGGATCCATATCTGCTTTACCCAGAGCTTGACTTTGAGGTTCCAGTGTTAAAAGAGGGGGATGCACTGGCAAGGGCATTAATTAGAAGATACGAGCTTGAGCAGGACTTATATATACTGGAGCAGCTCCTTGAAATGAGACCACCAAGTGGACCATACAAAGTCCAAGATCCAAGGCTGAAGAACTTGCCGAGGTTCAAGGTTCCAGCTGGAGATGCATTTGCTCACGTTGAAAGCACGAAAGGAGACTTTGGTGCCTATGTAGTCAGCGATGGTGGGAACAAGCCTTATAGGGTGCAGATAAGAGGGCCAAGCATCGCACATGGTATCAGAGTCCTTGAGCAGCTGTTAGTTGGAGCGAGGATAGCTGATGTTCCAGTCATATTAATGAGTCTTGATAACTGCCCGCCCGACATTGACAGGTGATGGAAATGGAGGAGATTGATTTTAAGGTTGCACCCGAGAGCAAAATCAAGAAAAAACCCTCATACATTAAACCTTGGCTTGGGTTAAAGTACCTCTTCAAAAAGCCCGTAACAATCAAAATACCCTACGAAAAAACTCAAATCGCTGAAAAATACAGGGGATTCCATTCACTTGACTGGAAAAAATGCATTGGCTGTAACTTCTGCGGCCAGATATGTCCGGCGAGGGCAATTGAGATGACGTGGATTGAAGTTGACGGCAAAGTCGAAAAGAGACCGCATCCGAAGATTGACTATGGCAGATGTACATTCTGCCAGTTCTGTGTGGATGTGTGTCCAACTGGTGCACTTGGATTTGTTGAGAACTTCATGCTCACAACTGAGTGGAAAGATGAGGAGATTGAGCTCTTTGACTGGGTTCCAATTCATCCAGACAAAATCAAGGAAATCAATGAGAAATTCCCAGATTACAGATTCCCGGTTGTAAAGATTGAGTTCAACAAGGAGACAAAAGAGGTAACATACTATTTCAGGGATGGGGAGGTGTTCAAGTTTAAGATCCTCGGCTATGGACTTAGACCACCAGCTGCTGCCAAGCCCAAGCCTGCAAAAAC
Organism: uncultured Thermococci archaeon; assembly: GCA_964615185.1. Lineage (GTDB taxonomy): Archaea > Methanobacteriota_B > Thermococci > Thermococcales > Thermococcaceae > Thermococcus_B. Next base: position 12,935 of record CAZTOS010000056.1, on the reverse strand, counting down.
CGGAAAGAAGGAAGGAAATTCTTCATGATTCTTCTTTTCTTGTTTTTATTGAGTTTTCTGCACCTTATGGCCTTTTCAAAGATTTCACCTGTTGAATTATTGGCATGGAATAGTTTAATATAACTTCGATGCAAATTTTAATGCGGTGATGCATATGCAAAGAGCTTTAGTTACACTCACCCCACCGGAGAGCAAGCGCTTAATTGCCAAAGCCGTTGTGGCCTTGGATGAAGTCCAATATGCCTTAAAGCATGGCTTTGTCTACATTGCAACGGGCACAACAGCGGCTTATATTGCAGAGGAGATTTTAGGCAAGAAAATTGAAAAAGAAAAGTGGACTGTTGGAGTTATAAGCAAAGGAAGGACATGTGTAACCCCAAAGAAAACTTGGCCTAAACATCTTGTCCTCTACAAGGGGAAGCCATTTGAAGGAGAACCAATAGAGGCATTGAAAGAAATGGGGCCTGAAGACGTTTTTATCAAAGGAGCAAACGCTATAGATGTCAACTGGAATGTTGCGGTGCTTGCTGCAGCTTCAGATGGGGGAACGATAGGGAGAACATTCGGCTGGACGATAACAAAAGGTGTCCTAACGATTGCGCCAGTAAGCCTTGAGAAATTTGTGCCAACACCCGTTGAATACAGTGCAAAAATAACGGGAATCCATTCCTTTGACTGGGGAACCGGACTTTATGCTGCATTAGTGCCGATACCTCACGCTGTGCCGATAACTGAAGTTGAAGCTTATGAGATATTGGCGAACGTTGATGTAATTCCAATAGCCGCTGGAGGAGCTGGTGGAGCAGAAGGTAGCATTACACTTGTTCTGGAAGGTGATGATGAGGATATGAAAAAAGCAAAGGAAATTACAAAGCAGATTAAAGGGGAGCCTTATCTCAAACCATACACAGAGAACTGTGAAGAATGTCCCTTCGCAAAGATTTGTGGGATTGGAAGCGGAGCTTTTTGATTTTTTCATTATCCTTAAGTGAAAAGACTAAAGGAAGAGCGGGGCATCAAAGGGTGTAACGTTCTCAACTCCTTTGCCAAGTATTATAGTGTCTTCCTTTTTCACGGCACCCTCGGGAATAATGAGAGGAGCATGCACCATTGCCAGAACCATTCCTTCTTGAGCCTTCATGGCTCTATGAGGAACCACGATGGTGGTTATTGGGTCTTCTTCAATTAAAAGTCCAACTCCATGGGCATAGCCCGTTATGTAGTACTCTTGGAGTCCCTTCTCCCTGTAAACGGCGGCTATTTCTCTCTCCACCTGAGCGAAAGTAACTCCCGGCCGGGTCTTCTCCAGAGCTATCTGATGAACTCTCTCCATGGCTTCAATAGCTCTCTTGGTTCTTTCTTCTGGTTCACCGATGAAAAAGCTCCTCGTCATGTTTGCATAATAGCTGTTGTAGTCAGCGCCGATTACCACGGTTACAAATTTGCCCCTCTCAACTTTGACATCTCTAAAAGGCTCAGCGTGTACTCTTGGCGTTGCAGAGACATACACCTTTGGGTCTTCGCTTCCGCTGAGCATGAGTTCTCTAACGATTTCAGCCGCTGTCTCAAGCTCACTTTTTCCCGGTCTTATGGTTTCTACTGCCACTTTCATGCCTTTAACTGCAATTTTTCCAGCCTTTCGTATATTTTCAAGCTCCCACTCGTCTTTTATCATTCTTAGTTGCATCGTAAGGGGTCTGACATCTTGGATTTCCACGCCGGGATTAAGTCGCTTGAAAATTTCATAAAACAAAATGTATGCATCTCTCTCGATGGAGAATTCCATACCGATAGTGTTGTAGCCGTTCTTCCTAATCCACATCGTCACAATTGCCATCAAATCTTCCGTCTTTTGAAACTCTTCCACATTTTCAATCCAGCTCCTCTGCGTGAAAAGCTCCTTTTCTCCTTTAGCCACAATAACTAACGGCTCGCCTTCTGCTGGAATAAGGAGTGAAGGCCTGAGCCATTTAGTCCCAGTGAAATAAATAAAAGTCGAAAGAGTTCTTATAACAGCCCCATCTATTTCCTTCTCTCTTAGGAGCTCTTGAAATCTTTCTACTCTCCTTTTGAATATCTTTTCATTCCCTTTCATTGTTCACCCCACCCTACAGGCTTTATATAGACTGCTTCTTCAACTTTTACAACAATCATTTCAATTCCTCCAGTCCAAAAGTCTCTTTTCTCCTTCAAGCTTTCTAATTTCAGTAACATCTTGAACAACTTCAAGAGTTCCCAAATACTCACCGTTCTCGTCCCTCACAGCGAAGTAGCGGATGTGTATAAACCTTCCGCCCATTTGAATCCAGAATTCCGCAACATCTTTTCTGCCTTCTTTAAATGCCTTGAGAATTTTGTTAACTATATGGACGCTCTTTGGTGGATGGCAGAGCTGCACAGGTCTTCCGATTATCGAGGGTGTCCTCGTAAATATTCTGTCTCCACCAGAGAAAAACCGTACTCTGTCGTCTTTGTCTATGAATGTTATATCAACGGGAAGGTGTTTAAATATTGCGTCTATTTCTTTTGGCGAGAGATATCCGATATCAAGCTCCAGGTCGCCTTCTCTTTTTACTTTTGTCTTATCTCCCTCAAGCTTCTGTCCCTTAAGTGTCATCTGGACTTCCTTTGGCAAACTTAAGATTTGTTCTGCTGTTAGGGTTGTGTCAATTTCGTAGGGGTGAAGGGGCTTAGCTTTTGGCTTCCATTTATTTCCAGGCTTAACTTTGTAGTATCCTATGGCATCTTCCTGCTGTGTTATAGCGTCCCATTCTCCCTCAGAGAGCAGAGCTTTTAGTGTTGGATAGAGTATGTTGTTCTCCCTGAATACCATGTCAACTAGAGCTCTTGAAAGTTCTGAAGCTTTTTCTTTGACCTTCTTCACGAAGTCTTCCCAATCCATTTTATTTTCTTTATTTAATATCTCAATTAGCTGCTTTATCATTGCCCTTATTTCATCATGCTTTGTCCAGAGGACTGTTGGGACGGCTGTAATGCCCCTCCTCTCAAGGTAAGGAAAGAGCAACATCTCCTCCCTGTTGTAGTGAGTGAATCCAACAGCCCTGAGCTGGTTAGCTATCCCTTTAAGAACCCCAAGGATTTCTTTTCTCATCTTTTCATCCTTTGTGTTGGCTAAAGTTAAAGCGTAAAGATTGAGCATCTCTGCATCTTTCATAATTTCCTTGTTCTCTTCATAGAGTGTGTGGAGGGGATGACCCGGAGGAATATCACTCAGCTCCTCCTTCTCAGCTTCAGAAACCGCTTCTCTGAAAAGCTCAACGTGGATGTCGCACATCTTTGCGATTTCTCTTGCAGAAATACCCTCTTTAACAAGTTCTTGCTCAATGAGGGGTATTTCTAACGGAGAGATGCTCCTCAAGAGTTCTTTAAACTCCTCTTTGAGCTTTTCAACGTCTTCTCCTTTGTGGATTTTCTTCAAAAGCTCTTTCATTTTCTCTTTCTTATACTCACGATTTTTCAAGATTTCAGTCATTTTATCACCCTCATGACATATGTCATATTTAACACTTTTAAACCTTTCTACACATTTTTGTTCAATAAAGGTTATATATGCCACGCGTCATATTAGGAATCATGAAAATAAATGCCTTTGAGGTTGCGGCTAAATATGTTTATCCTTCATTGAGAAGGCGGTTAGTTGAAATTCTTTACAAGGAGCATAAGTTGACCCAAACTCAAGTCGCTGAACTTCTGCATATTACTCAATCCGCTGTTTCAAGGTATTTGCGAATGAATAGGGGAGCACTTATAGAAGTTTCAAAATTTCCGGATATTGATGCAGATCTCAGAAAGCTTGCAGAGGAGATAATTAGGAAAAAGCCAAGTGAATACCAAATACATGCAGAACTTGTTAAAATTGCACTAAAAATGCTTGGGAAAGGCTATCTCTGCTCTCTCCATGAGAAAATTGATCCCGAGGTAAATCCAGCAGAATGCAGGATATGTATAGATTTATTCGGGTAGTTACACAGCTCTGTCCAGCAATACTTAAAAATGATCTCCGTTTAGTGATACGCAGGTGAAAAAGATGGTTATTTATTTGGATAATGCAAACACCACTAAGCCCGATCCAGAGGTAATTAAGGTAATGCTTGAGTATCTGGAAGAGAAATACGGAACTCCAGGAGGCGAATTTGGACATATATTTGACGAGGAAGCAAGAGAAGCCATAGAAGAGGCGAGAGAAAAGATAGCGAAGGAAATAAATGCGTCTCCAGACGAGATTATTTTTGTCTCTGATGAAACTGAAGCTGATAATTTGGCGATAAAAGGTACAGCATGGGCTAAAGAGAAAGGAAAAGTTTTGACAAGTAAAATTGAGAGAAAAGCAATTCTTAACACAGTCAAAAGACTGGAAGATTGGGGATTTGACACTTATGAAGTTAATGTTGATAGAGAGGGCTTTATAAACCTTGAAGACCTTCAAAGCAATTTGAAAGATACAATTCTCTTCGCTACTCACTTAGGGAACTTTGAAATTGGAACTATCCAAGACATCAAAGCAATCTCTGAGATAGTTCATGATAAAGGCGCTCTCCTCTATTTGGATGCAAATCATGCCTTTGGTAAAGTTAAAATAGATGTCAAAAAGCTGGATGTTGACTTAATGAGCATTACCGCTCACTTAATCCACGGCCCTAAGGGAATTGCCGCACTTTATATAAGGGATGGGGTTAAACTCAAACCTCTCCTTGATGGAGATGTGAGGGAAAGAGGAATAAGACCAGGAATGATCAATGTTCCAGCAATAGCTGGCTTTGGAAAAGCTGTAGAGTTAATAAACTACGATGATGCTAAGAGAATGGCAAAGCTCAGGGATAAGCTAATTGATTTGCTCTTAAGCATCCCCGATACAAAGCTCAACGGTCCAAGAGGAGATAAAAGGTTGCCCAATAATGTAAACGTTTCATTCGCTTACGTTGAAGGAGAAAGCATTTTACTCCACTGTGACTTGAGAGGGCTGGTGTTTTCAACTGGTTCTGCATGTTATTCGCAAGAACTTTTGCCAAGTCATGTAATTAGAGCCATTGGGGGCTCATTTGAAGATGCTCACGGTTCAGTGAGGCTGAGCTTAAGCAAGTGGACAACTGAGGATGAGATAGTAAAGGCGTATGAGATTATAAAGGATGTCGTTGAAAAACTAAGGGAAATCAGCATCTACGGTGGTAAGGGATGATAAAGATCAATGTCATAGGAAAAGAATGTCCAATCCCACTCAATGAATTCAGGAAGGCTTTGAGAAAAGCCAAAGTTGGAGAGATAATTGAGATTGTTGGCACTCATGAGTTAAGTAAGGGTGAAATAGCGTTAGCAGCCGATGAAACAGGTCAAGAAATCCTTGAAATCGACGAGAAAGACGGTGTTTGGAGAATCGTCGTGAAAAAGGTGAGATAAATGGAAAGATTTGATGCCAGAAAATGGGACGAGAAAAAGAGGATAGGTTATTCGAGGAAGGTCTTACAGTACTTTCTTCATCCAAAAAATGTTGGAGAAATAGAAAATCCAAGTGTCACGGCAAAAGCAGGAAGTCCAGCATGTGGAGACATGATAAAGCTCTATCTGAAGATTGAGAATGACAAAATAGTTGACGCTAAATTCAGGAGTTACGGTTGTGCCGCGAATATTGCAACTGCCTCAGTGCTCACAGAAATGATAAAAGGAAAAACTATCGAAGAAGCCAAGAAAATTAAATTCAAGGACATTGTGGAAGAGCTTGGAGGATTGCCGCAGATCAAATATCACTGTGCAGTATTAGCGGCTGAAGGACTTAAGCAGGCTTTGGCGAAGTGGGATGTTATCCAAGGGAGGAGAGAAATTGACGAGAGCTTTGTTAAGCTGATTCTTGCGGCAGTTATTGACCCACTTACTGGGGAAAGCGTTCTTAGAGGGGATAAGTATAAGGGATGTAAGATTGAAGGCAGAAAAGTTAAGATAATGCTTAATATTCCCAAGGACAGCCCAGAGGCTGAAGTTTTTGAAGAACAAATAAGAGAGGCTTTTGAAGGTCTTGACGTTGATTTAGAGATTGAATTTGCGGAATCACTCAGCTCCGCTTAATCTCTGCAATTTTCTTCTTGGTCTCTTTAACTTTCTCTTTCTTAATTTCTGCTTTCTCTTTCTTCCTCCTTTCGACATCTTCCTTAAATGCCCACTTCAACAGTGGAGGAGTTATCAGCACGGAGACAGTGATGAAAATCAGCGTTGCGGCTATAAACTTTTGTGCATCACTCTGGGGTATTGCACCTCCATGAATTGCAACCATCAAATCCACGAGAGCAACTTCAGTTCTTGGAATTGAACCTATTCCCATTTGAAGAGACTTTTTGAAGTCCCATCCCATCATCATTGCTCCGATTCCTCTTCCTACAACCTTTCCAATAACCGCAATGCTCGTTAGAACGACTGCTAAAGCCAATGCCTCTCTGCTTGCAAACACTTTCAAATCGAGCATCGCTCCAGTGTACACGAAGAATATCGGAATTAGGAAGCCGTATCCAATGGCTTTAACATCTTCTGCTATTTTTCTGCCTTCTGGAAGCTTTGATAAAACAAGACCTGCCATGAATGCACCTTCAATCGCAGCAGCAAACCATTTCTCTGCAAGGGCTGAAAAGAGAAACATTAACGCTAGAACCATAGCTAGAACTCCCTTCTCCACATGGAGTCGTTCAGAAAAGCGTATGTATTTATCAATAGAATACCAAGCAACAACACCAGTAATTATGAAGAAGGCCGTCATTTTTCCAATTAATCCCAAAATACTCCCCGTTCCAACAGCAAAAATCACCAAAGCTATGCCAAGAAAGTCATCCATTACACTCGCACTCAGCGAAGCTGCTCCTACCTCACTCCTCAAAACTCCCAGATCCATCATAACTCTAACCGTGATTCCAATACTCGTTGCTGTAAGCAGAACACCACCAGCAAAGGCTTCTCTGGGAGGATACCCCATTAACTTAAGCCCAAGATATCCCATTATTAGAGGTGTGAATACTCCCATAAGGGTGGAGACTATGGCAACTTTTCCAGTTCTCTTTATGAGCTCTATATCAGTATCAAGACCTCCCAAGAAGAGCAGAAAAATTATACCAAGCTTTGCTAAAAACTCAAAGGTTTCATTTGAATGTAGGGTAAGGTATTCAGGACTGATAATTCCAAAATATATCAAATTTCCCAGAATCATACCCATTAAAATTTCTCCCAAAACACCGGGAAGCTCAAAACGCTCTACTATGTTATCTCCAATCTTTCCCACAATCAGCGCTACTCCGATTGTGAAGAGAATCCACTCTGGCTCCATTTGACACCACCTATGCGCATCAGTCTCATAAATTCGTTGACCAATATTCTGAGGCTTATCTCTCCCACCAGTCTTCCATTTTCGTCAATGATTGCCAGTAAAGGCACTTTGTATCGTTTCATCTTTGTCAATGCTTCAAGGACAGTTGCATTTTCATTTATCGTAAGAACGTTACGCTCCATTACATGCCCTGCCCTGTCTGCTCCTCCAAGAATTGACTTAAAGAGATGACTAATGTTACCAAATCTTGCTTTCTGAAGCTCAGGAGGCAGGAGAACATCCACAATATTGATGTATCTAATCACCCCCTTAAGCTTCATCTCCTCCTTGTTATTAACCACCCATACATGATGTCGGGTTTTAAGTAGTTTTAATACATTAATGATAGATGAATCAACTGTTACAACCGGCATTGAGGCTAATGGAGGCATTACTTGTTTGACTTTAAGTGAATGAAATGTTTGAAGGGCTCTTTCTACTTCACTCATCCTATCACCAACCAGCTCTAAGTTTTCTGACTATTTAATGATTTTTGTAAAAGAAGATGCATTCATGAGCTTTTATATGCAGTACCCAAATACTTAAATTGTCTTCATTAGATAACTGTGCTAAGGTGAATTAAATGAAGAGAATTTTGGCTGGAATACTGCTTGTACTCGTTTTAAGCACAGCTATGAGCATGTGCATCTCTAATAATCCAGCAACATCCACACAGATGACATCCACTCCTAATACTCAAGCAACTGTTTCGACAACTCAAGTTTTAACAACTACCTCTGATACTCAGTCTTCAGAGTCTTCTTCAACTGAAACCACCTCAACACAAGCTCAAACTGGAATTGATACCACAAAACTCCATTTCTACATGTTCGGTGCAGCTGGCTGTCCTCACTGCGGAAGGATGAAAAAGTTATTACCAGAGACTTTTGGGAAGGACAAATTTACGTACTATGAGCTTCAGGGAAATAAGCACAACACCCAGCTCTTTTCAGAGTTGTATGCTACTCTGGGAATTACTGGAGTTCCAGCGATAGGAATATTTTATAATAATCATATAGTTGCAATTGTTGAGGGAGAAATACCTGATCCAGCCAAAAACGTTCCTTTAATAGTAAATACTGCGTTGAAAGAGAATGGTGTTCTTTTCATCACAGACAAAGTATATCTAATCCCTTCAAACCAGACAGAAATAATTAAAAAGCTTGAAGCTATTTTCATGAATGGTGAGCCCAGTGAAGGATGAAATCAAAGCACTGCTCCTAATTATCTCTCTATCTTTTGGGCTCACTGTTGTAGTACTTTCATTAGTACATCTACAGTCTATGATCTTTCCTTTGATTTCGTTAGCGGTTTCTGATTCTATAAACCCCTGTACCTTCGTAATTTATACGATGTTCTTAATTGCACTTTCCCTTAAGGAAAGCATTTCAAAAAGGAGGATTTACGCAATAGGCTTGGCATTTGTAGTTGCGATATATATCTCATACTATCTCTTGGGGGTTGGGCTTGTAATTTTCACAAAAAGCATTCCTACATGGATTGCTGGTATTATCTCCATACTCTTTGGTGGGTATACTGTTATAACAGGTTATCTGGAGAAATCCAGAGTTGCTGGAAAGAAAAAAGTTAGGAAGAGCATCTTTAGGCATGAAGCAAGTATTTTAGGTGCTTTTGCTCTTGGTGTTATGATATCGTTCACTTTACTCCCATGTTCTGCTGGTAGTTATTTGATTTATGCAATTCTCATTTCAAAAATTGGAAAAGCGCTGACATGGATTCTGCTTGGGTTATACAACATTATCTTTGTTCTGCCACTGTTGATTATTCTCTTCACTGTTGGGAGCATAACTGAAAGTAAAAGCTTGTCTCAGAAAATCGTCCAAAGATCAAGAGAACTCTCAATGATTGCTGGTTCTGCATTGATAATCCTTGGTATCTATGTTCTCTTCTTCTATTGATCTTTAATTTTGAGAAAGCTTAAATCTATCAAAAGCGAAATTTCAGCGTGGTGTTATTGATGCAGGAATGGTATCAATCAAGAGCTCTGTATGAAGCTATTTCAAAGCTCATAGGTAATCAAGATTTCAAAACCGCAGTCCAAGTTGCTGAGACGATACCTGATAAGGGTATAAAAGCAAAAGCATTTTCAAAAATAACGATTGAAATGGCCAAGAAGGGGGAGAATTACCAGGAGGTTCTAAAAAAGACACTTGACGCTATTTTTGAAATGGGGAATGAGGATAGTATAACAAAGGCACTTATGAGTCTTGCCTTTGAGTTCTTAAATCTTGACAAAATTGATGAAGTTCTTAAAATTGCATCGATGATTAAGGATATCTCCAATCGCTCCAAAATCCAGGCAGAAGTCGCTATATCCCTTGCAAAGAAAGGAAAAATTCCAGAAGCCCTTAAGCTGATTAATGATATTCTTGATGATGACGTTAAAACATGGGCAACTTCAAGGTTAGCTGCAGAAATCAATCAAAAGAGAGAAGATTAACATTATTCTGTTAATTTTTGTTTTTGTTCGCTATTTTTTTGATTTGATTAAATTCACAATGCTTTTTTACCCTTTTTCAAAGGTTTATGAAGCTCTAAAAATAAGGGGGTGAAATGAGATGGTGAGAGGAGAGCTCATTGGTTTAATGGGGATGTTGCTTCTGGTGAGCTCTTGGGTTCCTCAGACAATTGAGACAATAAAGACGAAGCAATGTCCTCTGAATTTTAGGTTTATACTCATTTATGTAACAGCATCAACACTGCTCACAATATATTCTTACCTAATTAGAGATTGGATATTTTTAATGCTGAACGCCCTTGCCGCTTTTCAAAGTGCTGTGAATTTATACATTAAAGTGAGAGGTGTAGCTGGTTAAATTCTAACTTTTGTTCCCACTATCTCTATTTTTGGAGACTTTAAAATCCTTAGATACCATCCCTCTGCGTCTTTCTCCAGTTTTATCACAGAAGTCGCGGAATCCTCCAAAAATTCCAAAGTGTTATTTATATTTGCAACAACTTCTTGATTGATGAAGTATATAGCTGTCCGTTTTTTGTTTCCTACAAAATCTTTAACCGCCATTAAGATTGTCTTTAGATCTTTGGGGCTTTCGGAATAGAATGCAAGGAGCTTATCAAAACCAAGTGCAACATTTAATACGAACTCTTTTTCTTTCAGTGTGCTTTCAAAGACGTCTGCATATTTTCGTAAATGAATTGTAGCGTCTTCATCTATGCTGATTCTGCTAAGAACTCTTCCCACATTTATCTTGCCCCCTTTCTTAATGACAAATATATTCTCATCATCAAGATTGAGATCCACGCCAATGTACTCTAATTGCATTTTACATATGTGCAGCATATCGAATATATCAACTATGTAAAGCTCAAGACCTTTCTTTTTACAGTATTCAACTACTCTTTTTAGAAGAACATATGAGGGGGAAATGGGGGAATATAGGAATAGAACTGTTTCTCCTCGTTTAAAGCTCTCAAATAGTTCAAAAACATCCATTTTAACTCCCCTCCCTTAAATAATTTAGTATCTCTTGTATGCTGAATTCAAATTGAGACTCAATAAGAGAAGAATGTGGGGACTTTAGAAACGTTAGTAAAATATTGTTGTCTCTTTTTTCTATTTTTACAACGCTTGTTGAGATTTCCTCCAAAATTGGAAGTACAAGAGGTGTATTTTTTAGTACCTCCTTATTGACAAAATAAAACGCTGTCCTCTTCTTATTTCCAAGATAATGTGTTTTAGTGAGGAGAAATAGATAACGCTGATATGAGGGAGAGAGTAGTATCATCCTTCTATCAAATCCAAGAACGATGTTTATAAAGAAATTTCTCTGGCTCAGTATCGAATCAAAAGCTGTTTTATAATTTTCATGGTGAATATAAAACTCATCGGTAAGCCTAATCTCAGAAATAACATTGCCGACCTTTTTATGTCCTCCAATTTTTAGTATGAACACATCCTTGCTGTATAGGAAGTCGGTATTTAGACCCGCAAAATCGAGGTACGTCTTATAAAGATGGAGTGTGTCTAAAATCTGACCTCCTCCCCGTCATTGGCGAGGGGTTAACTCGTTGGAACCCTCGCCCTTCAGGGCGGGGAGGTTCGAGGGGCTTCATAACTTAACTTCAGCCCCTCTGGGACGGTCTTGCCCCAGTTACCCCTACCTCCCGCTAAAGCGGGAAGGCTCGGGGTTATGGTTTTTATGGCCTTCCTTAAAATGTTGAACGCTCCAACTAAATCAGCGTTCATTACAACACACTCTCTGCGGCACTTAAACAAACCTCTAAAGATTCTACCATTCGAATGGCGTTGGCCGCAGAGAGGGCAAAGCTGGGAAGTAAAAGCCTCATCCGTGAGTATAACTTTGATACCATACTCATCGGCAACTTCAGTTAAACGTTTTATTACAGTGTTAAAACGCCAGACGTGAGAGAGGATGAAGTTCTGCCTCCTGCTCTTGTCAGAATTTCTTGCGATTTCCTTTGGATAGCCAACGACAATCTTTGAGACTCCCAACTGGTAGAGTTTTTCAACGGTCTGTCTAACTGCAGTGTTAATATAATGCCTTGCTTGAAGTTTAGCCTTTTCATGCATTCTCTTTAATTTCCTACTCTTCTTTGCTCCACTCTTGTTGATTTTTGACTGATAATCTGCAATTTTACATTGCCAGTAAAAGGCAATGCTTTTTAATGGTCTGCCATTCACGAGGAAACTTTCACCGTTCTCGACATAAACAGCCATCAAATTGTTCACTCCAAGGTCAATTCCAGCAGTTAAACTTCCCAAGACTTGTCTTGGAATTTTAACCCAACCGTTTTTGGATAGTCTCTCTTCAACATTAAAACTGATGTGAGCATACCACTTGCGTTTAACATCATCGTAAACAATTTCAAGCCTGCCTTGTTTACCCTTTAAGTGTATTCTGCCCTTGAACTGAATCCTCAGCCTGCCGAATTTTCCGAGCCTCCTCAACTCAATAACGTTCCTGTCAATCTTGTATTGGTCGTTCCTGAGTGGAATTGTGAAGAGTTTCTTTCCTTTGATAAATTTTGGTGGCTTGGGCTTAAACCATTCAGGCAATTCTCCAGCCTTTTTCTTCTTGTTCAGGGTGAAGAAGCTCCGCCAAGCTTCAGCATTCTTTCTGGCCAATTGTTGGAGTGTTGAGCCGCCAACCCAGTCCTTAAAGCAGTAATAAACCTCTTTTTCCGTCCCGTTAAAGTCTATTTTGCCGAACTCCTTGAACTGCTTCAGCCTCTCGTAGTTGATTTTGTTCCAGATTATGACTGTGGCTTGGGCTAATTCGAAGAGGATTTTCTCTTGGGCTTTTGAGGGCTGGAGTTTTACTGTTATGGAACGCTTCATTTTCTTTCCCGCTCAACTTTTTCAATCCAGAGTTTCATGGCCTCAGTTACCGCAACTCCCAGTGCTCCCCTAATCCGCCCATACTTCTCTGCCACGAGTTCTCTGAACTTTTTCTCAACCTCATCATCCACAGAGACAGTTATGACCCCCACACTCCCACCATTAAATATTAAGACATACAAGCATTTAAACCTCCCCTTGCTTTCCTGCTCAAAAGCCAAATTTCCAAACACT
>CAZTOS010000055.1:0-15449 GCA_964615185.1 uncultured Thermococci archaeon | reverse complement strand
AAGGTCGTGAGAACGATAACCCCGAGCCTCCCGGGTTTAGCGGGAGGTAGGGGTAATTGGCCGAAGACCCGGCCAGAGGGGCTGAAGTTAAGTTTTGAAGCCCCTCAAACCTCCCCATCACTGGCGAGTCGCTGAAACCCCTCGCAAAAGGGAGGAGGTCAGTCTTTTTCCCTCACCTACAGCAAACAGTATTCTGCACATTTAAGACCACCAAAGGTTTTTAGGTTCTCATTGTATAAAAATTTGGGGATTGAGAATGATACTTAGAAAGCTAAAAAAGAGTACACTTCGAGTCATTGATGAAGATTTCAGAATAATAGATTTCTCATTTGCTCTTCCATATACTTATGTTGTTATTGAAGGAAACAGGGGTCGATCCCTGGGAGTTGCAATGACGCTTCCAGAAGAAATTCAAACATATTCAAGTGAAATCGAAGATATAAGTGTGGAAAGTTTCATCAAAAAAGTCGACAGCTTAAACATAATTGAGCGTACTTTAGCAATAGCGACAATAAATGCAGTCTCCCAATATTACATAGACTTAAGTAAGGCTGAGAGCAAAGATGTGACAGAGCTTTTAGACGAGAGCATTACAAAAGTTGCAGTAATTGGCAATATGCCTCCTATAGTGAGATCACTAAAGGAAAGAGGTTTTGATTTGTATGTGTTCGAAAGAAATCTCAAACTTTGGGATAGAGAAACCCTAAGCGATTCTTTGGAATATTGGCTCCTTCCAGAGATGGAGGCTATTATTGTGAGCGGATCTGCATTGGTAAATGGTACTTTGGACATGATTCTTGAAAGATCCAAGAAAGCCAAACTAATTGTTTTGACTGGCCCAACAGCTCAGATTTTACCTGAATTCCTCAAAGGTTCTGGAATCACTCATGTAGCTTCAATGAAAGTTCTCAACATTGAAAAGGCACTTATCAAACTTAAATTAGGCTCATTCAGAGGTTTTGAAAAAGAGAACAAAAAGTATATTGCTGAGGTGCCAGAGGATGGATAAAATAGAGAGGGCAATACTTGATGTTCTCAAAAAAGTAAATGAACATAGACGACTATACGAAAGAAATGAGGAGGCAGTGAAACAGCATTTAATTGGTGAGATATTCCAGCCCCTTGGTTGGGAGTGGGACAATCCCAAAGAGGTACGGCCTGAGGAGAGAACTGAGGAAGGAAGAGCAGATTATGCTCTGATTCTTAATGATAGGGTTATTGCATTTGTTGAAGCCAAGAATCTTAGTATAAACGTTCTCAAAAAGGAAAAACCACTGAGACAGCTTGGTAGGTACTGCTTTAATCACGGGGTTAGGTATGGTATCTTAACGAATGGATTATTATGGGTTATTATTAAAGCTTTTGAAGAGGGTTCTCGCTTAGAGGATAGGATTGTTCTAAGTGTGGATATAGAAAATGAACCAATTGAGAGAACAATCCTCAAATTAAGTCTCTTATCAAAAAACAGAATAGAAAAACTTGAAAGATTTGCAGCCCTTCTAAGAGCCTTAGAATTCAGCTTTGATGAGCTTAAGCGGGAAGGTATCAGTGAGAGGAAGCTAATAGAGTTTTTAACTGCTTCAAAGAGGAGATTGCTTACGTTGGATAAAATCGGAGGAGATGAGCTTCCAAAAGCCCTCTATGTCTATGATGATGGCTGGAAGATGATTCCACTTGTGGAAAGAAGTATTAAAGGAGTTTTACTTTCCCTTCTTCTTTATCTTGGTGAGAGATCCGAGGGAGAGGAGAGAGTCCAAATTAAAAAAGCTTACACCTATCTCAAAGAGATTCCAATTGATACTCAAAAAATTCTAAGGCTCTTGCGTGAAATAGAAAGAGATAAGGGAATACGGATCGGAATTGAGATTTAATTTTTCCAAGGAACCTCTGTTTTAATCTTCCAAATGCCTAAAAGCTTCCTTGAGCCCCATGTTGCTTGAATTTCAAAAGCAACAATCATATCTTCATAGATATCAATCAAGTTGAATGAATTTCCGAATGGATTTCTATGCAGCTCCCAGCTTATTGATCCTGCATTTATTATTGGTGTTCTCTCAATTCTGACTCCAAACGCATTTCCCCCATGTCCAGTCATTACAAGCTCTGTTCTTTCCTCAGTAAGGATTTTCAGAATATTTCCCGCATCTTCAAGGAATCCAAGCTCCCTGCTCCTTGGAATGGGTATTATATTGTGGTGCATCACAATGGCTGTGAACTTCTCTTTATATTCCTCAAGTCGTGAGTGGAGTAACTTTTGCCCCATCCTGCCAACTACCCCTATAGGCGTCTCGTATTGAGCTGTCAGTAGGGGAATGAAAACGAAATCTCCGAATTCTTTAATTTCAGGCTCTCCAAAGTACTCCCTAAACAGATCGTAGCCGAGATACGTTATGTCATTATGTCCCGGGACAATTATTTTTTCAACCTTGATCTTTTCATAGTACTCTGCTGCCATCTCATAGTATCTCTCAATCCCAACATCAACAATGTTACCGCAGTGTATCACCAAATCGGGCTTGTATTTTTCGTTTACTGCCCTTATCGCATTTTCAAGAACTCGTTTCCTGAAATAAATCCTATCAGAAACATTGCTTTCGCTCATCTGGACTATTCTCAATAAGTGTTTTCCTTTCGGTATGAAAATTTTAGGCTTTACGGATTTGTAGCTCTTTTTCAGCTCATCTCCGGTAACTCTCCTTATAGTCACGTCTATTTTCCCATCTCCATTTAGCTTGATGATATTATAGCTGTTCACGTCCCCTTTTCTCGTTTTTCTACATGAAGTGCAGCCAGCATTTACAACTATCAGATCTTCAACACTATAGACATTTGGAACATGCTTGTGTCCGCAGAGATAGAGATTTACCTCATGCCTTAACAGCAAATCCAAAACATCACCTGCATTATATAAGACGTTTCTCTCTCTACCTGTATCGGGCAGGGGGACGAGATGGTGATGAGCAGCGACGATTTTGAATTTTTTATGTGAATACTCCTCAAGCTTTTCCTTCAGCCAACGGAACTTGTACCCCCCAACTCTTCCATCGCTCAAATCTGGTATTGTCGAATCAACCCAAATTATCACAAGATCATTTCGTTCATAAACCCCGTATAGTGGACCAATGTATTTCTCAAATAGCTCGTATCCAACATTTCTGGCGTCGTGATTTCCGGGGAGCACAATTAGAGGCTTTTTAATTTTCCTGAGTAGATAGCCGGCATGCTCGTATTCTTCTTTGAGACCTTGATTTGTCACATCTCCGGTATGAATTACTAAGTCAAAATTGCCCCGATTTACCTCGTTCACTATCAGATCATAGGCATAGGACTTGAAAGCTGGGTCTTGGGTTATATGAGTGTCGCTTATGTGTGCTATTTTAATCATTGGACATCACTCCGTTGATATTGATGTTTCAAGCTTCCTTCTTGTGGCTTCAAGCAAATCGCTCAGTGTGAAGATCCCGACTATCTTCCCTTCCTCTTCGATCAGGATGTGCTTGATCCTGTGATGTGCCATTATTTTCAGTACTTCCCTCACTGGGGTGTTGGCATCTGTGGTTATCAAGTCTCTTGTCATTATCTTCTTAACTGGTGTAGTGTAGGGTAAACCAGGCACGATAACTCTCCTTATTATGTCGGATTTTGTAAAGAAGCCAATAACCCTATCATCTTCAACAACAACTAAAGAACCTATGTCAAATTTCACCATAATCCTGCAGGCTTCTTGAACGGTGTCTTCTGGACTAACTCCAATAAGCTTTTTTGTCATATACACTTTAATTGGTGCATTTCTTTCCATAGTTATCACCCGTGCAACTTGTTAATAACTCATTTCGAATCAAAATTAAATTTAATGCCAAATGTCAATTCCTCTCTCTTTCAATCTCTCCAAGACTTCTTCCATAAGACGCTCCATTATTGTATTCACGGTTTTCTCAAGCTCCACGTTTTCAATAATCGGTATCCTATGCTCCTTAGCTTTTTCAATTAAAAACTCTTGAATTTCCATTATCTCATCAAGGTTTTTTAGATAATATTCGGCAGGTCTGAGGCTGTACCTGGTTCTCTCATAAAATCGCGCTTTGAGAGACTCTTTATCTTTAACAACTATCATATACATGAAGCTCCTGTCATTGAGCTTGATATAACCTGGTACAAGATGGATTCCCTCTATTATCGTGTTGAATCCTTCGGTGTAAGACCGTTCTATCACAGCGTTAATACCAACGGCAACATGTTTGACCTGGGTTTCGAATCCATAAATAAGGGGTGATATTCCTTTAGGGACGTTTTTAATCTCTTTCCACGCTAAGAAAGAGGATGTGTGGATTGCGGGGATTAAATCCCTTGCTACTATCTTCCGCATGACTTCTCTCACGGTATCAGTGCCAATTATTGTTCTCATACCCAGCCTAAATGCCAGCTCAGTTGAGATTGTTGATTTACCAACTCCAGTCGCCCCTCCTATTAGAATTATCATCGGGAACTTCATTTTTTTAAGCCGACGCCAGAATAAATACTTTTTTGCCTCTTCTTTTAGTCCATACTCAAGCAGCTTTTTATATGTCAGCTCTCTAATTTCATCTTTTGTCACTTCCTTTTTCTTCATGTTTGTGAATTCCTTCATGACTTCAGTCGCTATGGAGTATGCTATTCCAACATCCACGCCAGCTGATGTTATTGATCTGGTCAAAATACCCCTTGAAAATGGAAGCTCTGCCTTCTTTTCTTTATCAATGACTATTATCATTTTTTAACCTCCAAAATGTTTTTTGTAAGGTTGAGTATTGCCTTTTTGAGGTTTTTTCCATCGATGTTCACCGGTTCATTATCAAGGTATATTACCTCTTTTCCATTCTCTAAGGCGTATTTTGTTACAACATCAACAGCTGCAGCTTTCAGTTCTACAAGGATCACATCATAGTCTCTGAAATGCTTTAAATCTCTCCAAAGCTTTTGCCTGTTTGAAAGGTTTGGACTCATTCCGACGATTTCTACATTGTGGTGTTTTTCAATATGCTCTGCTGCTCTCTTTAGTGCAGGCTTTGGTGCAGTCATTATGAGAACGGCTTTGCCTTCAGCTTCTTTGAGAAGCCTTGGCCTGAATGCTGTGAGATGAACATCTGCATTGGGATTAATTGTTTCCACAGCCTTTTTCACTGCAGCCACTTTTTTCTTGCTGGCAATGTCTGACATGGTTATAACGACTAAATCTGCCAAGCCAATTCTAAATGGTCCAAAGTAGCCTCGTATGAATTGGATTTTTTGGGTAGCCCCTACAACTGTTATATAGGCATCTGCTCTTATTCTTGGAAACGTTGCCCCACTACCCTCCAGGATTATCAGTTCCCCATCAAGTTCTTCAGCAACTTTAACACCCTCTTCAACGATATCAAAGAATGAAAATCCTGCCATTCCCCCACCACATCTCCTACATCCTACCGTTGTAACTCTTGCCATGAGGGCATCTTCAAAATGATCTGAAGCTGCATGCTTTCCCTCTTTGGCAACTTTTAACAGAAACTCTGGAGTTATCTCAAACTTATCCCCATAGATCACTTCCGGCCTCTCTGGACCTCCTCTTCCCATGGTCACTATTATTGGCTTTAGGATTTCCTTGATAGTTCTTGCCACAAATCCACTTACAGCAGTTTTTCCAACTCTCTTGCCGGTTCCTATCACAGCAAGACTGGGTTTCTTTGTCTTTCTCATTTTTCGAGGCTTAAACTCAAAGTCTGCACCCTTATAAGTGACCCCATATCTTAGGAGAAGAGATGCTATTCTGAAACGGTCTTCATAACTCAGAATAGGGTCGTCGCTTAGATCGATTACCTCTGAGATGTCGTTTTCTCTAATAGCTTTTTCGATAGTCCTTAAATAGTTCTTGTCATGGTACACAGGTACACCTATAACCCTCTCTATCTCACTTATGCTCCCAATCTTCTCGCTCCCTCCCAGAAACACAGCACAGCACACATCCTCAATTTTTTCAACAGCCCATCTGATTACATCTGGATAGTGCTCACCGTCAATTAGAACCAGTCTCATAAGAACCACCAAGATTATTTCTACTCCATGTGTTTTAAATTTGTGGTCTTTGGTTGCTTAAACATATTTATTTACTTTACCAATTTTGTTTACCCAAAATGTTTAAATTGCCCAAGGCTGGGTATTTTATGGTGGTGTTATGAGAAGGTTGTTAGCTTTAATCATGCTTGGGCTTCTGATTCTGGGGGTTATTGCAAGCGGCTGTATCGGCGGAAGTGAAGTCAAGGACACTGGAACAAGTAAAAAATCATCTCCAGCGTCATCTGTAGCACAAACAGAGCTCAAAAAAGCAACTTTAAAGATTTTTCACGCTGGCTCTCTGAGTGAGCCCCTTAAAGACGTTAGTGAGGCGTTCAAAGAATATGCTAAGGAAAAGCTTGGCTATGATGTGGAAATCCAAGCAGAGGCAAGCGGAAGTGTTATGGCAGTTAGGAAAGTTACAGACCTGCATAAAACAGCAGATATCGTGGCTGTTGCGGATTATACATTGATACCTCAGCTCTTAGTTCCAAATTACACCGATTTTTACGTTCTCTTCGCCACAAATGAGATCGTCATTGCCTTCACAGACAAGAGTAAATATGCCGATGAAATCAATTCAGACAACTGGTACGAAATCTTGGCAAGGCCTGATGTTAAGTTTGGCTTCAGCGATCCCAACCAGGATCCCTGTGGATACAGAAGTGTAATGGTCATGAAATTGGCTGATCTCTATTACGGAAAGCCAATATTTGAGACACTTGTTGAGAAGAACACAAACATCTACGCAGAAGGCAATCATGTAATTGCTCCTAAGGAGATACAGGTTGAAAGTAATAAGGTCGTTATGAGACCAAAGGAGACCGATTTAACGGGTTTAGTTGAATCTGGCTCTCTTGACTATTACTTCATCTACAAGAGCGTTGCAATGCAGCACCACCTTAAGTTCATTGAGTTGCCAAAGGAGATAAACCTAAAGGACTTCACTTTGGCTGACTATTATGGACAAGTCAGCATAACCTTAGGCTCAACAGGAAAGACCATTAAAGCTAAGCCAATTGTCTACGGTGTCACTGTTCTCAAAGATGATCCCAACAGAGAGCTTGCTCTTCAATACCTTCGCTTCATGCTGAGCGAGAAGGGTAAGGAAATCTTTGCAGAGAACTATCAGGACTTCATATGGCCACCGGTGGCATTTGGAAATGTTCCAGATGAGATTAAGGATGAGGTGAAGGTTGAAGGCTAACCTTTTTATTTTTATTTTTCCTTTTCAGAGGTGAAGATATGAAGCGTGACTATGTAACAGCGTTCTTTGCTCTGATTGGAACGTTCCTTGTGCTGTATATCCTTCTGCCATTAGTTGTTATCATAAGCAAGCAACTCCTCGACTGGGAAATGCTTGTAAAAGCACTCCATGATGAGGTTGTTTTAAAGGCACTTAGAAACTCCCTCCTAACCTCAACAGCTACAATGCTGATATCTCTTTTCTTCGGTGTTCCCCTCGGCTACGTTTTGGCGAGAAAAGATTTTAGAGGCAAAAGCTTTGTTCAAGCTGTCGTTGATGTTCCGATTGTAATCCCTCACTCTGTTGTTGGTATCATGCTCCTCGTGACCTTTTCAAACAGGATTCTCGACAGCTATCTGGGAATAATCATGGCGATGCTCTTTGTTTCTGCACCGTTTACGATAAATGCCGCTCGTGATGGGTTCTTGGCTGTTGATGAAAAGCTTGAGCATGTAGCAAGAACCTTAGGGGCATCAAAGCTTAAAGCATTCTTTACGGTTAGCTTACCTTTGGCTTTACCTTCAATCTTCAGCGGAGCTATAATGACATGGGCGAGGGCAATAAGTGAGGTTGGAGCCATTTTAATTGTTGCTTATTATCCGAAAACAGCTCAAGTTTTAGTTATGGAGTATTTCAACAACTATGGATTGAGGGCTTCAACGCCAATCTCAGTTATCCTTGTACTGTTAAGCCTGAGTATATTCATTGTTTTGAGATGGCTCGCGGGGAGGTCGAGCAGTGGAAGATAAGCTTTAAGATTGAGAAATTCAAAGAATTAGAAGGGGATGCGGATGATAAGCTATCTTAAGATTGAGAACTTCAGAGGGATTAGGAGTTTGGAACTTGAAAATCTTGGGCAGGTTAATGTAATTGCAGGAAAAAACAATTCGTGCAAATCAAGTATTCTTGAGGCTCTTGCACTTCTACTGGGTGCATGTAATGGTAATCAGTCATTTAAAGAGACTCTGCAGGGGATTCTGATATGGAGAGGATGGTATGGAGAACAAGCTGTAGAAGATTTGTTTCACAAAGAATCTCGAGTTCTCAAGGTTGATGCCATAAAAGACAATGAGTTATTAAAGCTTGCTTTGCAAAATGGTCATGGAAATGAACTCGTTGCAATGCTAATCAAAGGAAACAAAGCAACTGCAGAAAATCCCCCTCTACTAAATACCCGATTCCAGAAATTTAGTTTAGTAGACAATATGGTGTTTTCGAGCTTTATGCTCTCATCAAAATTCACCCCGGATGTGGGATTTGAGTTTCTAACACCATTGGAATTTAGGAGGTTTGGCTATATCGAAAGCCTGTACTCACATGCATATGAGCAAAAAGTGGTGAAGAAAAGTGTTAAAATACTTAGTGTTGCCTACCCAGAAATTGAAGGATTCAGCCCGCTTTTCAAAGTAAACCGCTGGATACTCCATGTGGAAACAAAATATGGGGTGTATCCATACTATCTCATGGGCGAAGGCTTCAAAAGTGCCATGATTATTGCCTTTCTCTCGGCACTTCTAAAGAATGGTTACCTCCTTATTGACTCGGCAGAAGCATTTCACCATCCAAAATCTCTGAGAATTATGGCACAGACTCTCATCAAGGGAGCAAAGGAAAACAACGTTCAGGTGTTTCTAACGACTCACAGCCTTGAGCTTATTGATATGCTCCTTGAAGAGGGTATCAAGGCTAAAATCGATGGAAGGATAGTTTACATGAAGCGTGAAAATGGAAAGCTTACACATAGTATTGAGACATTTGAAAATGCTAAGGAACTAAGAGAGGATCTTGGAATCGACCTAAGGGGATGAACCATGAATCTCAGCCTATTACTTGTTGAAGGGTCAACAGATAAGGCTTTCTTCGAGACTTTAATCGAGAAAGTTTATGGTTTTAAAAAGGAGAAAGTTGAAGTAGAGGGACTTAGCGAGGCTGGGCTTAATTTGCCTCCTATCACATTCAGACGAAGGGACACTGTTATCGCTCTTATTACTGCTCAGGACAAAAACAGGATGAAAAGAGTTCTTAAAAACATACTTTTATGGGCAAGATTCCATAAGGTAAAACTCCATAAAGTTGGTGTGGTGAGGGATATAGATACCACTCTGAATATTATGGAGTGGGCAAAAAGTTCTCTTAGACAGTTTCATCCAGTTGTGAAAGAAACCTCCTTGTGGATTGGGGATATTGAAGTTATACCCTTTGGCCTTGGCAATATCAACATTGATAATCCGAACATTGAGAAAAAGAAAGAGCTTGAACTTTTACTCACGGCGCTTGCAGAAAAAGAGAGCACATTATCACACTTTGAGCGTTCCTTAAATCAGCTCAAAGAGGATGCCCAGAGAAGGCTCAAACCCAAAGATGTTATGCATGTTCTCGCTATTGCCAAAGACTACGATGGAGACTCAATGTCTGGGCTTTATAGAAAATTCGTTGAAAAGCTGATTAATGAAAAGCCAAAACTTATGAAGGATTTTCTCAAGGAATCAGGTCTAAAAGAATTCCTCGATAGAATAACAAGGTGATGCCATGCTTGAAGTTAAATCCATCTCAAAGGACTGGAAAGAATTCAAGCTCAGAGAAATAAGCTTTGGGGTCAATAAAGGGGAGTATTTCATAATTCTGGGTCCAAGCGGTGCTGGGAAAACTCTTCTTCTTGAAGTTATCGCTGGAATTTTCATCCCAGACTCTGGGAGGATTTTTATGAACGATGAGGACATAACTTTCATACCTCCAGAAAAGAGGAATTTGGCTTACATACCTCAAAATTACGCGCTCTTTCCTCATATGAGGGTTTATGATAACATTGCCTATGGACTAAAGGTAAGAAAAACTCCAAAAAGTGAGGTCGAGAAAAAAGTTAAAGAGATTGCAGAAATCCTCGGAATCTCTCATCTCTTGCATAGAAAGCCAAAAACATTAAGTGGCGGTGAGGCTCAGAGAGTTGCCATTGCAAGAGCTTTGGTTTTAGAGCCAAAGCTTCTTCTCTTGGATGAGCCTTTTGCAAATCTTGATGTCCAAACAAGGGCTAAGCTCATTCAAGAAATGAAACGCTGGCGTAGGGAGCTCAACTTTACAGCCCTCCATGTGACCCACTCTTTTGAGGAAGCTGTGAGCTTAGGAGACAGAGTTGGAGTAATGCTCAACGGGAGGTTAATTCAGACCGGAGAAGTTAGAGAAGTCTTTGGAAAACCAAAGAATGAAGAAGTTGCAAGGTTTCTTGGCTTTGAAAATATAATTGAGGGGATTGCAGAAGGCAGAATCTTGAAAGCAAATGGAATTTTAATTGAACTGCCCATAGAAGTCAAAGGAAAGGTTAGAATTGGTATAAGACCAGAGGAAATCATAATTTCCAACGAACCAATAAAAACTTCTGCAAGGAATGAGTTTAAGGCTAAAGTTTTGGCAATTGAAGACTTGGGCTCACTGATTAGATTAAGCCTTGATATTAGTGGAATTGAGCTCAAAGCCTTTATAACCCGCTCCTCTCTGATTGAAATGGGAATTAAGGAAGGAAAGTATGTTTATGCGAGCTTTAAAGCAACGGCAATTCATGTGTTCTAATGCATCCATGTGTCTATTGGTGCATTTCTTTGATATTTGATGGGTTCAATTTTACATATAGCAAGATTTTAAAGGTGAATTTTCGTTCATGAATTTGGTGATGCTAAAATGAAGAAACTGAGCTTAGCAGAGGCGAGCGCAATCCTAATTGGAACTCAAATTGGGGCGGGAGTTTTGGGTTTGCCTTATGCTCTAAAGGATACCGGACTTTTGGGAATTATCATCGTTATTGCAATGGGATTGTTAACATTGCTCACAGCATTGTTTGTTCTCGATTTAGCCGCTCACAGCGATGGAACTCTCTCCAAGATTGCCGAGGTCTATTTAGGAAAGGTTGGAGGATATCTGATGTTTTTGAGTATCTCTGTGCTAAGCTATGGAGCTTTGATCGCTTACATAGCTGGAAGTGGAGACATTCTCTCTTCTCTCACCGGTATTAATGAAAAAGCTGGAGCTCTGATATTCTGGTTTGTAATGAGTTTAATAGTCTTTCTTGGCTTGAAAGCTTCAGGTGAAGCTGAACTTTTGTTGAATTTCCTTTTATTAGGTGCTCTAACCCTTGCAATAGCACTTGTTATTCCCAAAACAAATCTCTCAAACTTAACAAAGATCGATTATTCAGCCATAACAAAAGGTATTGGTGTGGCAGTCTTTGCCTATGTGAGTCATATGGTTGTCCCAGAAATGCTGAAAGGTCTGGGAGATGTTAGAAAAACCACAAAAGCCGTTCTTATTGGATATCTTGTCCCTATGGTGTTCTACGCTTTCTTTGTGCTTGCATTTGTTGGTGCTTTTGGCTCAAAGACTCCAGAACTGGCAACTTCAGCCCTTGAGCAGCTCTACGGTAGATTAGGCAAAGTTTTGGGCTTAGTTCTTCCATTGGCAGCAATAAGCACCAGCTACATTGGAATTGGTTTAGCTCAGATGGACAACATGAAAGAGATATTTGGTATCAAAAAGTCACGCGCATGGCTTTTAACCGTGATTCCACCATTGCTCATATACTTTGCTGGGCTAAACAGTTTTGTCAATGCTCTCTGGATGGCTGGGACATTTGGTGGCTTGCTTTATGCAGGAATTCTGCCGACAGTGATGTATATAAAAGCGAAAAAGATTCATAAAAAGCTTCACCTTCCAATTCCCCATAGCTTTGCCTATCTTTCGGGTCTGGTGTTCTTTTTGGTGTTCATCTACTCGGTCATTGCACTTTGAGTAGAGAAGTGAGAGTTTTGAGGAGCTTGAAGAAAACATTACATTAACCAAAAAGCCTAAATTTGAAAATTGTGACATTTTAATGTCAAACTTATCCTACTTGGGGGTGAATTATTGGCAATTGCCAAGAATGAAAATTCATTAGGATATCTATATTATCCTATCTCCGACCCATTATCATGCTTGGCTGAATTCACATACTCCCATGCACTAAGTGCATCAGAATCCCAAATAGCGTCTGGAGGCGCAACCACACTGCTAATGTTCCCGCCTGGGGAGGAATAGAAGTAGGATACACATACGCCGAGAGATATGCCGAAAAGCTTGCGCTCGACAAGGGTGCAATATCTTGGTTCATAAGGCGATTCTCATGGTCAAGAGAGAAGCGCTGGAGGAGATGCACAGGGAACTTTCCGGTTAAGGGGAAGGACATTAACTTTGACGGCCTTCTAATTCTTTGAGACTTTTAATTAATTTAATTCTGGGATACCTCTTGGAAGAGGAAATACCAGGGGAAAGAACTTGGGAACTTCCTGTTCTGGGTTGAGATTAATCCCCCAGATAAGGGCCAACTTTTTAACCCCCTACCCCCAATAATGAGCATAGGGAATCAAATGGGGGGAGGGAATTGGATGGCTCCCATGCAATCGGGGCTGGAATAATAGTTGGTGCTT
Organism: uncultured Thermococci archaeon; assembly: GCA_964615185.1. Taxonomy (GTDB): domain Archaea; phylum Methanobacteriota_B; class Thermococci; order Thermococcales; family Thermococcaceae; genus Thermococcus_B. The sequence goes on along the minus strand of CAZTOS010000055.1, from coordinate 2,687 downwards.
ATTCGTTTATGCTCTTTCTCCTCTATAAATCGAAGAGGACGATCGAGGAGCTGAAAGAGATAAGGAAAGCACGTAGGAAACGCAGGATCAAGCAAAAAATCAACTCCGTGAGGAATGTCGTGATCAGGAGGAGGCGGTAGCATGGAGGAAGAGATCGGACTCTCGCGAGGATTATCGATGTGGCACCTCATGATGATGGGCATGGGCATGATGATCGGAGCTGGTGTGTTTGTCGCCACTGGAATCTCGATAGGCTTTGCCGGTCCCGGTGGGGTTCTCGTGGCCTTTGCCCTCAATGGTCTCGTGGCACTCTTCTCGGCGATGTCCTTTGCGGAACTTGCCTCCGCGCTTCCAACGGCTGGAGGGGCTTATACTTACATAGAAGAGGCGTTTAGGGGTATAATCGGCTTCATCTCGGGCTGGCTCAACTGGTTCGCCCTCACCGTTGCAGGAAGCCTCTACGCCATAACCTTTGCGACATACACCGTCTTTCTCCTTGAGGGGACGAAGTGGTTCTCATATCTTGGCATTGATAGCGAATTCGTGATAAAGGTTCTTGCGCTCCTGATAATAGCCGTCTTTGTGATCATCAACTACATCGGCGTTTCCGAAACGGGCAACATCGAGAACCTGATTACTATCGGCCAGATGTCAACCCTTCTCTTCATCGGTGCCTTTGCGGTGTTCTACACTATTCTCCACCCTGAGAGGCTCTCCCACTTCAGCAACTTTGTCCCGAACGGCTGGGGCAAGGTTCTGGCCGCTATGGGCTTTACCTACGTTGGCTTTGAGGGCTACGAGGTTATAGCACACGCCGGCGAGGAAGCCTTTGAGCCGAAGGAGAGCATACCCAAGGCAATCCTCTACTCTGTTGTGGCTGTAACGACAACTTACCTCCTCTTTGCCTTTGCGGCAATAGTCGGGGCCGACGTTTCGCCCGAGAACCTAACAACGTGGTTCGCCTCCCATGGGGCCGTTGGCATGGGAGAGGCGATAAAGGACCTAATGCCCCATGGAGGTCTTTTGATAACGCTCGCGGCGATTTTCTCCTCGACTTCAGCTCTCAACGCCACCATCTACTCATCAACGAGGGTTCTCTTTGCAATAAGCCGTGATGGGAAGCTCCCGCGCTTCATATCGAAGATTCACCCTAAGAGGAGGATTCCACACATAGCACTTGCTCTTTCTTCCATCCTTATGGTAACTCTTGCCATAGCTTTGCCGATAGAGGATGTTGCGGCGAGCGCAGACATAGTCTTCCTGCTGATATTCCTCCTCGTTAACGCCGCGGTAATAAAGATAAGGTATGAAAGGGGTGATGAGCTTGAGTATGGGTTTTTGATGCCCTACTTCCCGGTTATACCTCTCATCGCCATAATCCTCCAAGGGATTCTCTCCATATGGATCTTCGATGTGAGCCCAACTGCATGGTTCATAACGCTGGGGTGGGTGATTATAGGCTTAACACTAAGCTCCCGCTATAAGGGGGCGAGGGAAGTGAAAAAGACATTTGAGAGGGAAATCATATTCGGTGAGTGGTTGCCAAAAGGCTACAAGGTTCTGGTGGCCATTTCAAATCCGAAGAACGCTCTATACCTTGCCAGGGTTGGTGAAATCATAACCCGGGCTAAAAAGGGTGAGCTGGCTCTCGTGAGCGTCGTGACAGTTCCGGAGCAGACGCCCCTTGAGGAGGCGCACCGCTTTGCTGGCCCCGCCTTAGAACTGCTCAGAAAGGTAAGGGAAGGACTCAGCGGAGAGGTGAACGTGAGGGGTGTGCTCTACTACGCCCACAGCGTTTACAGGGGAATAATGAGTGCCATAAAGAACAAGAATGCTGATCTTCTCGTGCTCGGCTGGAGGGGGCGTTCGAGGCTGGGATACATCTTTGGCAGCAACCTTGATAAGCTCGTGGAGGCTCCATGTGACGTTTTGCTCGTGAAGCCGGGAAAGAGTGAGGAAGTTAGGAAGATCCTCTTCCCCACATCAGGCGGACCTCACAGTCTTTTAGCGGCGGAAATAGCGAGAATATTCGCCCTCGAAAACGATGCAAGTGTTACAGTGCTCTACGTTGATAGGGAGGGGATGGAGAGGAAGAGAATAGAACGCCGTCTTGAGCCTGTTATGAGGCTCCTGAATGAGGCAAGAGGCACCCTAAAGATTGTCCACGCCAACGACCCTAAGAAGGCAATACTTTCCGAGTGCAGTGCCTATGACCTCGTTATAATGGGCGCCTCGGAGAGCTCGCTCTTCGCCAGAAGCCTGTTTGGAGAACTGCCTGTGGAAGTTGCAAAAGAGTGTGAAAAAACCGTCTTTCTCGTCAAGAAGGACATCGGAAAGCGCTCTTGGTTTAGGAGGTGGATCCGATGACCTGCTTCCCTGAAGGGTGAGGATTTCAAAAGAAAACATCACTTCAAAATTCCCAAGCTCCTGTTCGTCTTCTTTATGCTCTCCCACTTATCAGTCAGTTCAAACATTGCTCTAATTGCGTCAATGTTTTCCGGTACTACATCGCTTTCTTGGTGGACGGCTTGGATGTAGAACAGTCTGTTACCCTTAACGTTTATGCTCTCCTTCCAGACCGCTATTTCATACAGGTTGTTCCACTCTCTGTGTAAATCCCTTGCAAACTCAATCAGCTGGGCGGTGCTGTCAAAGCCCTTTTCCTTCTCGAAGAGGAGAACCCTTGT
>CAZTOS010000054.1:0-15487 GCA_964615185.1 uncultured Thermococci archaeon | reverse complement strand
AGTTCTTGTTGTTAGTTCAGTGATTGCCTTGATTGCTTACATGCGCGTGTTTTACATCATCTGGCTTGGGAAACCTAAAGAAGGCTTAAAAACCAAAGAACCACTCAGTATGAGCCTAATCTGCCTATTATTAGCATTAACATGCTTAACAATCGGATTAACAGCACCAGTCGTCATAGATAAGCTCATAACCCCTGCAGCGACACAGACAATAGACTACAATAGCTACGTAAATGCAGTTTTGAACCTTGCTTCAAGAGTTCTTCACTGATTCTATCCTCTTTCTTCAAATTTTGTTGCATAAAGCATCCAGCTTCCGAGGAGTATTATCAAGTAGAGCCCACAAAACAGTAAACCTTCAAAGAAAGCTCCAAGAGTGTCATCAAAATCGTGTTTTACAAGCTCTTTGTTAAGTATCGTGTTTCTTGCTGTATATCCTGCAAATATCAAAGCTGATAACGCTATAGTCTTGAAATATGTAGAATAACGAAGTCTAAGGAACTTCAATGCAAATAATCCAGCAAGAAATGTCAACACAACAATCCAGAAGATTGAAAAGCTTACAAATATGATGGAACTCTTTATCCTCTCACTACAAAACAGTAAAAGCTTGGCATTCATAGGAACCCAGATGGTTAATAAAAACGCACCAAACAGTTCTCTCTTGTCCATATTTTAACCTTTGAGCTTAAATTATAAAGCTTTATTGACGCTGATGACCTAAAACCTTAAATATCTTCGCTGAGAGCATTAAGATGGACATCTAAACGGAGGCGGTAAAAATGGTTGACTATGAGCTTTTAAAGAAAATCGTTGAAGCTCCCGGTGTTTCAGGATACGAGTTCTTAGGAGTCAGAGACGTCGTTATCGAGGCCTTTAAGCCATACGTTGATGAAATAAGGGTTGACAAACTTGGCAACGTCATAGCCCACAAGAAAGGTGACGGTCCGAAGGTCATGCTTGCAGCCCATATGGATCAGATTGGTCTCATGGTTACTCACATTGAAAAGAACGGATTTCTACGAGTTGCACCAATTGGAGGCGTTGACCCAAGGACTTTAATTGCCCAGCGCTTTAAGGTCTGGATTGGCAAGGATAAGTTCATTTATGGCGTTGGCGGTTCAGTTCCACCCCACATTCAGAAGCCAGAGGATAGGAAGAAAGCTCCAGACTGGGATCAGGTTTTCATTGATATCGGTGCTGAGAGCAAGAAAGAAGCAGAAGAAATGGGAGTTAAGATAGGCACAGTCATTACATGGGACGGCCGCTTGGAGAGATTAGGGAAACACAGACTTGTGAGCATTGCATTCGACGATAGAATTGCCGTTTATACATTGGTTGAAACCGCAAGAAAGCTCAGCGAGACCAATGCAGATATTTACTTCGTCGCCACAGTTCAGGAGGAAGTAGGTCTTAGAGGAGCAAGGACAAGTGCTTTTGGCATTGACCCAGATTACGGCTTTGCAATTGATGTTACCATTGCAGCTGACGTTCCAGGAACTCCAGAACACAAGCAGGTTACACAGCTCGGAAAAGGAACCGCAATTAAAATTATGGATCGCTCAGTTATCTGTCACCCAACAATTGTTAGATGGATGGAAGAGCTTGCTAAGAAGTATGAAATACCATACCAGTGGGATATTCTCCTCGGTGGAGGAACAGATGCTGGAGCAATCCATCTCACCAAGGCTGGTGTTCCAACAGGTGCAATAAGCGTTCCTTCAAGATACATTCACTCAAATGCAGAAGTCGTTGATGAGAGAGACGTTGATGCAAGCATTGAGCTAATGGTTAAGGTTCTTGAACACATTCATGAGCTTGAGATTTGATTTTCTCATAATATTTTTTAAACTTGGAGATTATTTGTCAGCATGGTTTAGTTCTCGAAAGTTTTAAATATGTAAAGGTAGTCCCTAATAGTTAGGGGTGTCCAAAAATGCTCTTTGATACCTATCCTAAAACATCGATGGACGAAGTTTTTGGACGGAAGGCAGAATATCTTGAACTTGTTGATAAGATAGAGAACAATCGCAAACTTTTCATTATTACTGGACCGAGAAGGATAGGCAAAACAACTTTCCTTTACGCCTCACTCAATGAGCTCCATAAAGATTACTCAATACCATACATTGTTATCGATGCTCGTGCTGTTTTCAACGTAAACGCGAAAGCACCTCACGATATCATCGCAAGGGAGATAGTCAACGCCGTAAACAGAGAGAGTAAGATTAGGGGGATAGTCTCAAAGATAGAAGGTGTATCCCTCTCAGGTTTTGGTGTTAGATTAAGAGATGAAAAGCCTACATTACCCCAGGTTCTTCAAGATCTTAATGAATCTAACGAACTGCTTATTCTTGCTTTTGATGAGGTGCAGTACCTCCGCTTTGCGAATGACGACTTTACCAAAATCCTCGCGTGGATTTATGACACACTGAAGAATGTCGTACTTATCCTTACTGGCTCGCAGGTTGGTGTCCTTGAGAAGTTTCTCCGTTTGTATGACTACAAAGCACTCCTTTACGGTCGGTATCATGTTCGAATAAAGCTCAACCGTTTCAACCCGTCAGAGAGCCTTGAGTTCCTCGAGCAAGGGTTTAAAGAGTATGGCATGAGTATCCCGTCAAAGGAACTGCTATCTGCAATAAAAAGTCTTGATGGGGTTGCAGGCTGGCTCACCCACTATGGTGCATATCGTGTTGATGGTTACAATCATGAAGATGCAATTAATGAGGTCATAAATGAAGCTTCGGGGTACATCGAGGCTGAATTTGCTGAATTGGACGAGCTTAGCCCCCGTTACAGAGCAATGTTGAAGATCGTCGCTAATATAACTTCCACAAAAGAAACTGCCACGTGGACCGAGATAAAAGAGGCTCTTGAGTTGCAAGAAAGGACAAAGATAGCCAAGGCAGATATCCAAAGATACCTCAAAAAACTCGTTGACTACAACTTCCTTGAGCATGTTGGCTATGGTGAGTACAAAATTTCTGACCCTGTTATAAAGCGAGTCTTTCAGTCTCGGGGTGGGGTCTAAGCAGTATCAGCGGGAGACTAGAACAAAAATAAAGTCAAACTGATTGTTTCTATTCTTGTAGATTTTCTTCCGAAATTTCTTGTGGAACGGGAGTTTTTTTGGGGATTTCCTTCTCTATCTTTTCCCACCTGTAGAGGAAGTATGCTAAGCCCACAAAAATCCCGGCAACTATGAATGGAAGCTTTGAAGGCAAGGACAATCCGCGGTGCCACTTATAGAGGAGGAAATTCTGGTAAAAGAACAGATACGCCAGCCATCCAAGAATTAACGCTTCAATGCCGCTTTCAATGAGCTTTTTATCTTTTTCTTCCATTTTAGCCCCCTCTTTTAATCTCTGTGAGAAAAGTTAAAAAGAAGCATTAATAACTTTTTTGATGAGCCAAAATGATTGATTATTTCCCTTATAAATCGCTGCGTCCAAATCAAGAGGAATTCATTAGGTTAGTCGATGAAGCGGTTAGAAAAGGGGAAAACTTGGTAATTGAAGCCCCAACTGGTTTTGGAAAAACGATAAGTGTTCTTGCTGGGGTTTTACCTTATGCCTTGAGCATGGGTTTTAAGGTTGTTTACTTAGCAAGAACACATAAGCAGATGGACAGGGTTATAGAGGAGCTCAAGGAGATAAATAAAATAAATTCTGTCAGCGGTGTGGAGTTTAGGAGCAGAAAAGAGCTCTGCCTTCACTCTTACATTCAAAACTTTGCTCTTGATGCTTATAATGCCATGATTGTGTGTAAAAACCTCAAAAAGCTCCACAAGTGTGACTACTTTGAAAACGTTAAGAAAAAGAAAGATGAATTTAACGAGATTGTTGAATACTTTCTTAACTCTCCTTCCCAGCCAATTGAGATTCTCCAGTACTCTCAGCTCTTGGAGCTCTGTCCTTATGAAGTCACAAGGAAAGTGGGAGAAAAGGCAGATGTAATTGTTGCGAGCTACCTCTACATGCTCAATCCAGTTATTAGAGATGTATTCATTGAGAGTTTGGGAGTTGATTATGAAGATTTGATAGTAATTTTTGATGAAGCTCACAACTTACCAAATCAAGCCATTGATGTTTTAAGCGATAAGGTAACCCTTAACAGCATAAGCAGGGCGATAAAAGAGGCCGAAGAGTACAACGAGCATGAGATTGCAAACTTTTTGAGCATCTTCTTAAAAGGACTGGAGAATCTTTATAATGAACGTTTAAAGGATAGGGAAGTTGAGGAAGCTCCCATTCTCCCAGAAAGCATATTTGCTCACGTTTTTGATACTCTTAATATCAGCGAGAGGCTTTTGGTGAGAATCTTGAGGGAAATGATTGAAGTAGGAGACGCAATTAGGGAAGACAAAATTGAGAAGAACAAGCCTCCGCGTTCTTATGTTGGAAGAGTCGGGGAATTTCTGTTGAACTGGCTCTCCCTAATTGGTAGAGAGGATTATCTCTTTATAATGAGCAGGGATAAGGGTTTTTCTCTTGAGTTGGTTGCCTTAGACCCTTCTAAAGCCTTGGATTTCATAAACGATATTCAATCGGCTATTTTTATGTCTGGAACGCTGACGCCTCTTGAAGCGTTTAAAGACATTATGGGAATTGAGAATGCAAAGCTTAAAAAGTTCCCGAGAATGGTCAAGAAAGAGAATGCCCTTGTCTTAGTCGCTAAGGACGTTTCGACAAGGGGAGAAGAGAGAAACTTGGAGCTATACAGAAAAATGGCCGAATACATTGTTGAAGCGGCAAAGCTCATTCCCAAGAACCTTGGTGTTTTTACAGCTTCATATGAAGTTCTTCAGGGTCTCTTATCTGCCAACGTTCATTTAAGAATTGAAGAAGAAGTTGGCAAAAAAGTTTTCATTGAGAAGAAGAATGCAAGCTCTAAGGAGAACGATATTTTGGTTAGAGCATTTAAAGAAGAGGCAAAGAGGGAAGGTGGAGTTTTGCTGGGGGTTATGGGTGGTAGGAACAGTGAAGGGCAGGATTATTCGGGGGATGAAATGAACGGCGTTGTTCTGGTTGGAGTTCCATATGCAAGACCTACTCCGAGGGTTCAAGCCCAGATAAGGTATTTTGAAAAGAAGTTCCCAAGAAAGGGAAGATACTACGGTTATTATCTGCCGGCTCACAGAAAGCTTGTTCAAGCAGCTGGAAGGGTTCATAGAAGTGCCGAAGAGAAAGGAGCAATAATTATTCTGGACTACCGCGTTCTTTGGAGCTCGATACGAAAAGATTTACCCGACTGGATGAACGAAACTATGAAACCCGTTAATCTGCCAAGAATGAAGCTATATCTGCGGAGATTTTACAGAAATTTGGAGGAAGAGAAGGCTTGAAAGGAAAATCACAGCCATCTCGGCTTAAGCCCTGCCCACTGGCGCATCTTTTCATAAGCGATAATCCTTGGAATGTTGCCCTTTTCCGCTGGTCCCGGGTTCTTCATGTAGAATACGTTGACTTCATAGACTGTTCCCCACTCCTTTCTCTCAATGGCAATTTTTCCCAGTCTAACTAGGTCAACCAATAGTCCAGCCAAAGCTGGGCTGTCATTGATTCTTCCAGTTATGACAAGCTCATCTATTGCACCGTTGAAGCTGACATACTCGATGTGCATTGCGATGAACTTCTTGTCTCCAAGGGGCTCAAGGAATCCAGTTGGTTTAATGAAGTGTGGTGCATCATAGCCCAGAATGTCCTTTACAATGCTTGACTTTGTGTATTCTTTGCTCTTGTTTCTGTCTTTGTCTGTCAAAGCTAAGAAGTCAGTGTTTCCACCGATGTTGAACTGAGCTATGTCCTTAACGTATCTGTTTCTCTGGGCTAAGTGAACCAAGATGTCGGCTGTCAATGGTGTTGCACCGGTTGCACCGTCGTCTCCAAAGATGACTAAGTTGCTCTCCTTTGCAAGTTCGAGGAATGCATTGTCGTTTGCTATCAACGTTGGAATTGCATTTACGAAAGCAGCTCCACCAACTTCTTTTGCATACAGCGAAGCAGCATAAGCGTAAACTTGTGTTGCCGTTAGTCTTTCTCTGTTGTCATTTTCTATGGCTTTGATTAGCTCTTCTTTGTTGTTGAAGGGCTTAAATGCCTCAGTTGTACAGACATTGACAATGACATCTGGCCTGAGCTCCTTCCACTCTTCAACGATCTTTTCTACAGCTTCTTTGAGAGTCATCTTGTCCTCTAAGCCTTCAGCCTCAATTGGTAGGTTGCGAAGGCTTCCCAAGTGAATGCCCTTTCTTACTACAACGTTCTTGAGGCTCTCTGGGATTTCATCTTCCCAGTATCTCTTGACAACTTCGTAGAGAGGTCTTCCAATCTTGCTCTTGTCGACATCGTAAGAACCAACAATTTCAATGTCTTCCACTTTTATTGGTAACTCATTTGCCAGTGGAATTCCGTAGTAGCCGAGGTCTTCTCTTTTGATTCGCTCAACTCCTATTGCAAATATGCTCCCAACGTATCCCTGACCAAGTATAACAACCTTCACCATTTCTACCACCTCATTTTTTAGCTGTTAATTATTTTATATTAATTAAATATTTTTCGATTATGAAATTAGCAATAGTTAATAGGCATACGTATATAACACCCATGAAGTTTGTCTGGCATTTAAAGTCCACAAATTTTATAAATAACAAAAGCTAACTAAAATATGAGTCTGACGTACTTTAATAACCCGTTTGAGCTTTATTTGGCTCTGACTTTAAAAACTGCCAACAGGTGGTGGTCGTGAAAACAAGAGCCGTATGGTTAATTGCAATATTGCTTCTTGGAGTGATTGCCAGCGGTTGTATTGGCGGCGGGAAGGAAACAACAACTCAGACACAAGCCCCTTCTACAGAAGTTCAGCTTACTGGGGACTTTACGAAGGATGCGATTGCGATAGGGAAGGTTCTTGAGCAGAATGGCATTAGCGAGGTTAAGTTTAGTGCATGGAGCGGGGGAGACCCAAACAGCATCATGAGGGTTTATGGAATAGTAGAAGCCGCAGAAAGAATAAACAAAATCTGGTCGGAGAATAATGTGAACGTGAAAATATCAGTTGATGTAAAGTATGTTGCAAATCCCAAGGAAATTTTCCAAGAATATATGAGCAAGCAGCCACTTAAACAAGCTGGAGACTTCTTTGCTAATTCATATGCATATATACCAACTCTTGCAGAAGAAGGATATATCCTGGATGTGACGGAATTTGCAAATGCCTACAAGAACGAGTTAAACGACTTTTACCCGGCCCTTATCGAAGCATCAAAATGGAAAGACAGGCTTTATGGCTTGCCACAGGACACCGAGGCAAGACCACTTTACATCAGAACAGATGTAGCAAAATGTGCTGGAATCAATTTAAACGGGATTAATGAGAAAGTGAAGAATGGAGAGTTTACATGGAGCGATGTTTACAGCTTAGCAAAAACCGCAAAGGAGAAGGGATGTGCAGAGTGGGGTCTTGTTCACAGGAAGGGCTCGGCACATCCGGACTTAATCCAGTTCATCTTTGCATTTGGTGGAAAGCTCTATAACAAAGACACAGGTAAGCTTGTTTTGGATGTCCCAGCAGTTTATAAGTGGTTTTACACAGAATGGAAATTCGCTCAAGATGGATTACTTGCAAAGGACATAATGAGCTGGGATTGGGCTAAGCAAATACATCCAAGCGCTGTGGAAGGAAAGACTATGTTCTTCATAGGTGGCACATGGCACTGGACTGAATGGCAAACCAAAAAGTACTATTCAAAAGAGGGAACTCCAAGGGCCCTTAAGCCAGAAGAAGTTAAGGAATGGTTCTACTATACATTGTTCCCAGCTGGTGAGAAGGGTCAAAAGCCAGTAACTTTAAGCCAGCCATATGTATGGATGATTAATTCGGAAGCCGGTGCACAAAATCCAAAGTATGATGAGCTCAAAGACGTATATCACAAGCTTGCATTCCTGATAATAGTGAAAGCAAGCGACCCAGATATTAATGCAATTCACAGTGTTATCTCGGCACACCTTCCAGTTAGAAAGGCTGCAGCGGACTTAATTAAAGATGAAAAGTGGCTTAATGATTTAAGGAATCTCAATCTTGACTTAAGTTCAGAAGTTAAGCAGCACATAGGTGAAATAGTTGCAAAGACAGTAAACCCAATAAATGCTCAATTCCTGGCTGATGTTAGTTACATGCTTGAATACACCAACTTAACACCAGCACATCCACAATATCCTGCATTAGCGGACATCTTTAAAGATGCAATTGATAAAGTGCTTAGAGGACAAATGACACCAAAGGAGGGAGTTGAATACATAATTCAGAAGATAAAAGCTGATCCAGAATTAACGAAGAATGTAGAGATCGTCGGAAAGATTCCAGAAGATTGGACATTCCCTTGAGGTGATTCCAATGGGGAGGTCCAAACTTTTTGAACTTTTCTTTTTTCTTTCTCCAATGATCCTTATTGTTGTGTTGTTTTATCTCGTTCCACTAATAGTTAGCTTATATGCGAGTTTCACACCAACCATGAATTGGAATTTAAAATACCTCCATGATTTTATAGGTGTTTATAATTACAAAAGACTTATACACATGATGCGTTATGATCCCTCTTTTAAATCAATCTTGGAGACAACTATAGTTTTCGTTATTATAACTCTCATAATAAACATAATTGGAGGGTTGTTATTAGCTCTTGGAACCTTCTTCATAAGGGAAGATGCCTCAACACTTATGAGGGTTATTTGGCTTTTACCCAGAATGACGCCTGTAGCAGTTTTTGGCCTTCTTTGGTACTATTTCTTCCACAATAGTGAAATAGGAACTCTAAATTCTATTTTGATGAAATTGGGAATTATTGATTCTCCAGTTGCTTGGGGCCAAAGGATCCCGTGGGGAGCATGGGGGGTTATAATTTTTGTAAATGCGATAGTTGGGGTTAGTTATGGAATGTTGGTTTTTAGTTCGGCTTTGAGTCATATCCCCAGGGAATTAGTGATAGCGGCAAGGGTTGATGGTGCCTCAAATTGGGAGATCTCAAGAAAAATTTTAATTCCGATGATAAGATGGCATATAATGTATGCAACGATATGGCAGCTCATGAGCTTACTCTTAACGTATTTCCATCTTTATCCTCTTGTGGCATGGGGTATTGTTAACAATGACTATGGAAGTACTTTAGCCCTCTACGTCTATACGACAGCGTTCGGTAGGGGGAGGCAGGAACAGGGGCTTGCAGCTGCAGCTGCAACTTTGCTATCCATACTTGGAGTTTCACTTGGTTTCCTGATTTTGAAGATAATGAAATTTGAGGAGATGATGAGAGAACCAAGGGGTGATCTATAATGCACGATATAGAGACGATACCCAAAAAGAATGAGATGGTCATACTTCTTGCATTAATTTTAGCAGCATCCCCCATTATCATAACGTATTTACTGCTCATTCTATCAAGCTTCAGCGAGGAAATGCTCACCAGTTTGAGTCTCTCATCCTTTAGGCCTACTATAGTAAACTGGATAAATGTATTTAAAGGAAAGACCGCTATAACTGGAGGGATAACTGTTAATATCTGGCACTATACACTTACAACGCTTCTTGTAGCTTTGGGAATAACAGGTTTAGTTGTGCTTATAAGCACGATGGCAGGATACGCCCTTTCAAGAATGAGATTCAGGGGAAGAAAGAAAAGTATGATATTTCTCCTGCTTCTGCACTCATTTCCGGGGGTCTCACTAATAGTAGGAGTTTACTTCATGTATAGGTTAACATTACCAACAAACCCTTTGGCATTGAGAGTTTATTCATTCCTCTACGTCATTCTTGCAAGGGGAGCTCTTGAAATACCAATGTCGGTATGGCTAATGAAGGGATTCTTTGACTCCATTCCATGGGAGTTTGAGTGGTCTGGGATAATTGATGGAGCATCAAGGATAAAGGTGTGGAAGGACATAATGGTTCCTCTGATAAAACCTGGGATAATGGCTATTGCAATCTTTGCTTTTTTGGCAGGATGGGGAGATTTGATATATGTAAGAACATTCCTTATAGATCCAACTCTGGCAACATACATCGAGAGCAATCTCGAAGTTGAATTCACTCATTTGCCTCTAATAGCTGCAGTGGGGACTTTTTATCTACTGCCAACAATAATATTCTTCATCTTAGCTCACCAGCTCCTCCTGAAAACATACGTTGGAGGAATTAAAGGATAATGAGGTGAAGATAATGGTTAGCGTAACTCTGAAGAATATAACCAAAAAGTTTGGTAAATTCATTGCATTAAATAATATAAACCTGAAAATTCAAGAAAAAGAATTCATGGCTTTGTTAGGCCCTTCAGGAAGTGGAAAATCTACTCTGCTCTATACAATAGCAGGCATTTACAAGCCGACATCTGGGAAGGTTTATTTTGATGAACGGGATGTTACAGAGCTTCCACCAAAAGACAGAAATGTTGGATTGGTCTTTCAAAACTGGGCATTATATCCTCATATGAGAGTGTTCAAAAATATTGCATTCCCACTTGAGCTTAAAAAAGCTCCCAAAGAAGAGATAGAGAAAAAAGTGAAAGAAGTGGCAAAGATGCTCCACATAGATCACCTTTTAGACAGATACCCCTGGCAGCTCAGCGGCGGTCAGCAGCAGAGAGTTGCAATAGCGAGAGCTTTAGTCAAGGAGCCAGATGTTTTGCTTTTGGATGAGCCCCTAAGCAACTTAGATGCTTTGCTTAGAATTGAGGTTAGAGCGGAACTGAAGAGGTTGCAAAAGGAGTTAGGCATTACGGCAGTTTACGTTACCCACGACCAAGCTGAGGCATTGGCAATGGCCGACAGAATAGCTGTGATTAGGGAAGGAAAAATACTTCAAGTTGGGACCCCAGATGAGGTCTACCACAAGCCAAAATACAAGTTCGTTGGAGGATTCCTCGGAAATCCGCCCATGAATTTTGTTGAAGCGGAGGTTGAAAATGGCTACTTAAGGATTTATGAAAGCAGAATACCAGTCCCTGCTCAATATAAGGAGCTGATTGAAAAGCTCGACATAAAGGAAGTGCTCCTTGGATTTAGACCGCATGATGCAGAGGTAGTAAAGGGCATCAGTGAAGGGTTGGTTGGAGAGGTTTACTCTTTCGAACCTCTTGGAAGGGAGCAAATAGTCACTGTTTCAGTAAACAGTGGGGCATTTGTTAAAGTGTTTGCATTGGAAGGTGAGCACTTCACATTTGGAGAAAAGGTAACGGTGAAGATTAGGGAAGACAGAATCGTCTTGTTTGATAAAAAGACAGAAGAAGCTCTGGAGTTTCTGGAGGAGTGATGAGTGAGAAAGGATATAGTTTTTCTTTTTCTTTTGTTGCTTGTTTCAATGGTTATGATAAATTCAAATCAGCCCCAGACTCTCTGGGTTAGAGATTGTTTACTTGTTGGGGTTTTTGATAATTATGTGGTATGTCATAACAACGAGAACATAGTCCTTCTGGATATCACAAGTGGTGATAGGATTCGAGAGATTGAAGGTAGAAATCCTTACCTCATTGGCGAGCTTCTTTCATTTGTGAAGGGAAATACCCTTTATAACCTAAATCTAAGGAGCGATGAAATCAAAGAAATCCAAACCAATCTAACCAGAATCTATGCGGGATTTGATTTTGGGAATTACACGCTTTTTATCCAGATTGCAAACAAGTCTCCAGTTTCAACAATTATATATCACATCTGCCATTGTGATGAATGTTTTTCGGCTTCAATACAAAATGGAAGCATTCCTCAAGTATTAAAAATAGACAACAAAATGATTCTGGGCTCAACCACTGGAAGGGAGGTTTTCTATATTGAAAAGGGGGAGGATAATATTTAACTTTACAAGTGATTTCCCAGTAAAAACTTTTGAAATTGCTGGGAACAAAGTTTTTATAGCTGATGGGGGTGAAGCCTTGGGAGACATCTACTCTGGGAAGCTTTATGCGTTCAATAACGCTGGAACACTATTATGGGAATATCCTCTAACACCCGAGGATAAAGCTTTTGCATGTCTCTATACAGATAACGACAGGCTCTACGGAATAACCTACAACGCTAGAATGTTTATTTTATCATTTGATGGGAAGCTTGAGAAGCTAATAGAAAGCCCACTCACGGATAAAATTATGTTGGATGCAGAGTCAATTAGCATTGGATGTAATCAAGGTGCTTTTGCCTATGTTGTGAATACATATGGAGGAAAGCGTGAGAGCGGTTTCTGTGTTTATAGTGATGAGGGATTTAGGTGCTATAAAGCGAAGCTCCTATCTACTAAGATATTCATTCGCGGAGAGTACATAGTGGCTCAACGTGTTGATGGAAAAGTCGTAGTTTTTAAGGTCAGTTGATTCCTTTTTCCATACCAACCAAACTGTCGCCGCTATTCTAAGATTTGTTAAGACTGCTAATAGAGCAAAGAGAGCTTTTATTTGTCCAGCTAAGCAGAATAACATTGTTAGGAATATCCTTTCATCCCTCTTTCCGATAAGGTATCGCATTGTGGATATTTCTTTGTAAATGTCGCTTCCATATGCTGCCTTATAGCACTCCGTTGAATAACTCACCATCGCAGAGCCAAAGATTGCTGTCACAGCTATTACCCACCAGAGAGGTTCTTTAATTGTAACGTAAGCTAATATCAACAAAAATGCAAAGTCCACGTATCTGTCAAGGATTGAATCAACATAGCCGCCGAATCTGCTCGTCTTCATGCTTGCACGTGCAATCTCTCCATCAACACCGTCAAGGATAGAGCTTATTTGATACAGAATCCCAGCCAGGGGGACGCTGATAAAATTCACTAGGGCTGATAAAATGCCAAGCAAAAAAGTTACAACGGTTATCTGGTTGGGAGTAACGTGATCAACGAGGAGAGTGCTTATTCTCGTGGAAATCTTTCTGTTCAAATGTCTTGATATGAAGCCATCTCCCTTCCCTTTTATAGAGGTCTGGACTATCAGCTTCCTAGCTTTTTTAATGTCCTCTGGAGTGTCAATGTCCATCCAGAAAAATCCATTCACAAAAGTTACTTTGAGCTTTGCCTTTTTCACAATCTCACTCAGCTCAGCTTTTCCTTTTTCTGACAGAATCTCATCCGCGGCATTGAATATCTCAGGAGTCAAGACAAAGAATCCAGTATCAATGGCGTCAAACTCCTTGAGGTGCTTTCCAAAGGTCTTCCGCACGGTTATTTTTGATTTTAACTTTTGTTTCTTCCTTAATGCTAGTATACTTTGGAGCTTTATCAACAATGAGCCCTTTCCCTTTCAATGCTCTCTCAAGAAAGGCTTTCTCATAAATATGGTCGCTCATTACAAGGATGAACCTTCCATCAACCCAATTTTTGGCTAGATAAAGGGAATATCCGTTGCCTTTTTCTGGATGTTCGTTTATTATTTGAGCATTAAAGCCGCTCTTCTCAGCAAATTCCCTAAATTTAGTCTTGTATTTTGGATTTGTGATGATTATGAACTTCCTAACGCCTAATTCTTGAAGAACTTTCATAGTTCTATAAATGATTTCTCTCCCAGCAACTTTTAGAAGGCCTTTAGGAGTTTCTTCAGTTAGCTTTCCTAACCTTGTCCTGCAAGAATCACTGCCTTCTCTGGAACCATTGAATCCCCCAAGCTTTTTTAAGATGGATTGAGAATCTTATTTTGATACCAATATTAAATTCACCAAAGGTTAATTTAAAGCTTTCGGGTGGGAATATGAAAATAGCGGCTTTATTTTCGGGGGGAAAGGACTCAACTTATGCCCTATATTGGGCATTGCAGCAGGGATTTGATGTAAAATATCTGGTTAGCATTCACTCTAAAAGTGAAGAGAGCTATATGTTTCATGTCCCAAACATTCATCTGACAGAGTTGCAGGCTGAGGCGGTAGGGATTCCCCTAATCAAAGGATACACCACTGGGGAAAAAGAGAAAGAGGTTGAGGACTTAAAGAGAGTTCTTGAAGGATTAGACATTGATGGGGTTGTTGCTGGGGCTTTGGAGAGCGAATATCAGAGAGTGAGGATTGAGAGGGTTTGTCATGAGCTTGGGCTGAGAAGCTACACTCCTCTCTGGCACAAGAATCCAGAGATGCTCTTGAGGGACATGCTTCATGCCGGCTTTGAGATTGTGATAGTTGGGGTATCTGCTTATGGTCTGAATAAGAGGTGGCTTGGAAGGATTATTGATGAAAAAGCTATTGAAGAACTTAAAGAGCTGAACAGAAAATATGGCATTCATATTGGAGGAGAAGGGGGAGAATTTGAGACCTTCGTAAGAGATGCTCCGTTCTTTAAAGCAAGAATAGTTTTTGATGAAGTTGAAAAAGTTTGGGATGAATACACGTATTCGGGAGTTTTGGTGGTTAAGAAAGCGCATTTGGAGTGGAAATAGGGGTTACAAAAAATCTTTAATACTTCTGTGTAACTGTAATTAATTAGGGGTTCAGACATGAAAACAATAACCATAAACATTCCAGAAGAAGTTGATGAAAAAACCTTCAAAAAGATAGTAGAGGGGATAGCAAACAGACTTTTAAAGTCCAAAGAGCGATTAAAAGAACTTGATGAGATTCTAAAAGAATCTGAACTCACGGATGAAGATGCAGTTGAATTGGGCAGATTACTTAAGAAAATGGCGAGGGAAAAGGGTTGGTATTGAGGTTTGTTGTTGATACCAACGTTTTATTCTCCGTGTTCAAGTGTGATAGTGGGACCCGTAAAATTATATATGGACATGAATTTGAACTTGAGCTCCATTCTCCCTTGTTTGCAGTTAGTGAGCTGAAAGAACTGAAGGATATCGTTATTAAGAAAGCCAAGATAAGCGAGGCTCAATTTTACCAAATTCTGGAAGAACTTAATGAAAGAATATTTCTGTGGCCTATAGAAAGCTATGTGGAGTTTATACCTATTGCCGAGAAGATAACACCCGATCCGGATGATATTCCTTTTGTGGCTCTTGCCTTAAAGCTCAATGCTTATTTATGGAGCAATGATAAGCGATTAAAAGAGGTCAAAGAGATTAAAGTTCTGAGCACTTCGGAGATAATTAAGATGCTTGAGGGATGATTATGATTTTTGTTGGTACCTGTGGCTTTTGTGAGGCGAGAAAGAAATACTTCCAGAACTTCAAGACAGTTGAAATTCAGCAGACTTTTTACCGAATTTTGGAAGAAAAGACTCTCAAAAAGTGGAGGAGCGAAGCACCTGAAGGATTTGTGTTCTCAATCAAAGCTTTTCAGGGAGTAACACATCCTGCCAGAAGCCCAACATGGAAAAGGAGCAACGTTAAGCCAAGCAAAGATGTTGGACTTTTAAAGCCCACCAATGAGGTCTTCAAGTATTGGGAGATAACACTCAATGAGGCGAGAATTTTAAACGCAAGGTTCATCTTAATCCAGCTTCCCAAAAGCTTTAAAGAAAGCGAAGAGAGCTTTGTTAATGCTGAAAAGTTCTTCTCAAAGATAAGCAGGGACATTGAGAT